>JAKVBD010000089.1 GCA_022446985.1 Lentisphaerales bacterium | reverse complement strand
TCTTCCAATCGGACTCTTTCGGCTCGTACATGATTTTCCCTTTTAGTAAAGTTGATAGTTAAAAAGGCGCCGAGCTGGCACCCCAGGGCATCTTGTCTGGCTTCGCCACTCACCTTAAGCTCGGGGTTCCATAACCTTTTTACCGGCGGCGATGCCTCTACGTGAGATCTTTCCCTTTAACTTAGGGCAAGTCATATTTGCCATATTGGAATGCGGCGATCCCAGCAATATTTGGCGGCGATCCTTAGATTGCCGGCACTTCTAATATCTAGAATCTAAACTAGATCACATGCCTCTGGTGGCATCCAGTGCTGCTCATGACCATCCCACTTGACATTGCAACCAATTGGATTGGTTTGCTTTACTTCAATTTCCTGTTCATTGACCAGAGCTTCAAGAGCATTATCCAAATCGAAAACTGTTGCCTGCTCGCCATTTCTTGGATTATCAATACCACGGCCAGTGTAGACGAGTTTGCGATCTTTGTCGAAAACGTAGAAGTGAGGAGTTCTCAAAGCACCATATGCAAGTGCGACTTCCTGTGATTCGTCATGAAGGTAAGTCCAAGAGAATTTGTACTCATCCATGCGTTCTATCATTTTCGGGAATGAGTCGCCCGGTTTGGTATTCACTGAGTTTGAATTAATGCCGACAAATTTGGTTTTGGCCGCAAAGCGCTCGGCTGACTTACGAGTATTTTCATCTGAGCCAACAACAAAAGGACAGTGATTACAGGTAAAGAAAACGACGAGAATTTCTGCGTCTGAAAAATCATTAAGAGAATATGTTTTACCATCTGTGGCAGGAAGTGAAAAGTCTTTGGCTGCATCGCCGATCTGTAAAGTAAATGACATGTTAGGCTCCTATTTAAAGATTTGGGGAAATAATTTTTCTAGAAGAAATCGCCCGATTCATCTTCGGGTGGTGGTTGGTAAGACTCTAACTTACGTTCGTCTATGAAACTTAAATACAGCGAAAGCTCTTCTATGGATTTCTCTACATCATCCATAGCACGATGGGTATGGCCTTTTAAAAACTTGACACCAAGAACATGCTGATAAATAGCTTTCATGGAAGATATATCGATTATGCGATAGTGAAGTGACTTTGCAAAACGCGGCATATATTTTTCGATAAACAGCTTATCTTGCGTAATAGAGTTGCCGCTCAGCATGACTCGCCGATTACCGAAGTGTTTTTTGACAAGGTTGATTAAGTCCATTTCAACTTCTTGCTGCAGACGGCCTCGGCTTATTTCTGTAATTAAGCCGGACTCAGTATGAGTATTTACATTCCACTCATCCATAGCATCGATGAATGATTGTGGTTGACGAACCACTGCCTGATAACGCTCAAGTTCTTTGAGATTAATATCCGTTACGATGACTGCAACTTCTATTATACGGTTCTTTTCGACGTCCAAGCCGGTCATTTCCATATCTATGAAGAAGAATTTATTCATTAAACAGTCGCTTTCTTTTAAGGGTTTCCTACAACTCTAGCGCATTTTTCGCGAGGAACAACAGTCATAAACTTGCTAAGTCACCTTTAAAATCTATTTTTAAGAAACAAATCAGGATTTTGAATGGATAAGCAAGCTGTTAAAGAGTACTTAGAAGGACTTCAAGAAAGTATCTGCCAACGACTGGAAGCCATCGATGGCTGTAAATTTCAAATTGATAACTGGCAAAAAACTGAAGGCCTAAGAGGTGGCGGCAGTACTCGCGTGTTGAGCGAAGGAAATATCATTGAGAAAGGCGGAGTCAATCGTTCTGTAGTTCAAGGAGACAATCTTCCAGCTGCTGCAAGTGCCAGAAGACCTGAATTAGCTGGACGCAGTTTTGACGCCATGGGTGTTTCCCTGGTTATTCACCCACGCAATCCACATATCCCGACATCTCATGCCAATGTTCGTTTCTTTGTTGCTGAAAAAGAAGGCGAAGAACCAGTCTGGTGGTTTGGTGGTGGTTATGATCTGACTCCTTACTATCCTGAAAAAGAAGACTGTGTTCATTGGCACCAGACGGCCTTTGATGCCTGTGCCCCGTTTGGCGATGAGGTTTACCCTAAATATAAAAAATGGTGTGATGACTACTTTTACTTGAAGCATAGAAAAGAAAACCGCGGTGTAGGTGGTTTATTTTTTGACGATTTAAATGAATGGGGCTTCGATAAGTCCTTTGAGTTTATGCGCAGTATTGGCGACTCCTATATTGAAGCCTATGAACCGATTATGAAGAGGCACCTTGAGAAAGAGTATTCTGAAGATGAAAAGCTTTTCCAAGAATACCGCCGAGGCCGATATGCTGAATTTAATCTGGTCTTTGACCGTGGTACAATTTTTGGCTTACAGTCTGGTGGCCGTACTGAATCTATTCTTATGTCGATGCCACCAATCACCCGTTGGGGCTATAAGGTAGAATACCCTGAAGGCAGTAGAGAAGACGAACTGACAAATTGGTATTTAGAGCCTAAGGATTGGCTGAATCTTTAGAAATAAAGTTGCAGGTGAAAGGTTGCAGGTGAAAGGATAGAGGCTAATCTAATTACCGGTATCTAGTCCCAAACATCTAATGACCAGGGGGCTAAATCCAGCCCCTAATGACTATTACTTTTTATAGCGTCAAGAACATGATCCAGTCCTAGCCATTCGTTATTTGAAACTGAACGCGCGAAGATCTTGCCGTCTTGGTTAATTAAGCGAATATTCAGTGGGAAAGAACTGTTTTCAATGCCAAGTAAATCTAATGCATCTGAGGCATATTCTTTTTTCACAATTGACCAAGGCATTTCGTAGTCATAAGCAAACTGCTCTTGATCATTTACAAAGATAACCTCAAAAGAATCTTTAAACTGCTCGTAAAATTTCTTTAATTTAAAGACAAAGGCTCTCGATGAAGGATCCCACTTGCTGGCTTGTAAAATCAACAGGTAAGGTTTTTCTTCGAGGTCATCGGACAGTATATCGTTCCCCATGTAGTCCGTCACAAATTCACTCAACTTCATACCTGTGGCGGCGTTTGCCTTCTCAAGTTCTTTGTCATCGTTAAACATGGCGAACTCACCTGGATTGATAAAGTGGCTGATCTTTTTAAAGTCATCAACTTTAACAAGTCCTTCTAAAACTCTGACTTTTTCTTTAGCGCCAAAGGCTTCAACAGTAAATCTCGTTCCGATCACTGTTGTTCTCAGACCATTTGTGAGAACCTGAAACTTGTTACCGGCTTTCTGTTCTTGAATTTCGTACTCTACTCGTCCACGCTTCTGATCAACTATGTAGCTTCCTTGTCTCTCTCCGAACACACAAGACGCACCTTTGTCCAGTTTTAAGACCGAGCCATCATTTAGATTAACCGTAACGTCATTTTCCAAAGCGATGATCTCGTCACCTTTCATCAAATGTTTATTTTCAAACAAATTAAAATCAATAATCGAACGCTCTATAGAAAGGGCCGCAATATTTGCAGAATTACCAACTACATTCTGGCTCTGGAAAAATGCCGCTAAACCTGCTGCACAAATAGCAATAGTGGCAGCCATTGCAAAAATATAATGCGAAGTGTTACTCTTCTTCTTAAATTCCGCGACCTTAAGATTGTTTTGGGTAATACGGCCCCTAGTTACTCTCACACTTGCCGGCTTTGGAGCATTTGCTGCTTCATAGGCTTGACGAATCTTCAGGTCATCTGCCACAGCGATGTAAATAGAAGTCTCTTCGACGTAGGTACAAAAACGATCCGAGAAACCTTTATCTTCCTTAAAAAGCCTTTTGATTTCCGCCTGATCTTCGGCAGTCATCGTTGCTGAGAGGTATCTGTCTATTAATTCTTCTTCATTCATGTATTGTCTTCCAAAGCCATTTTCTCAAGAGCGCATTTGCGTAGTGCTTTGCGACTTCTCGAGAGAGTCAACCAAATTGAATTTACTGTTTTTCCCAGCCTTTCGGCCAGTTTATCGCACGATACTCTGTCCTTGTAAAAGGATAACAAAATATCCAGAGTCTCTCCTCGCAGCGACTTCATACATTCTTCCAATGCTTTTTTCTTCTGCGCATTCAGCTCTTTGAGGTCTTCATCAAAAAGCCCGTTCATGCTATTATCGACCAGGGTAATCAGTTCTTCATCGGCAAAATGAACTTCCGACTTACGAGACTTGATCATATCCAGACATTTGCGTTTCAAAATTACCTTAAGCCAACCAGTGAGATTCCCGGCTTTGTAGCTATCTGATTTTGTCGTAGCTGCAATCAACATCTCCTGATAAGCATCTTTCGCAAGACTCCAATCCTGTAAAAGACTGTAGGCATAACAGGTCATTACCTGTTGATCATCGAGCGCCTGCCTTAAGATCATTTCACGCTTTTCTTCCGACTCCATCTCTCTCCTCTTACCACGGTCTTCTGTCAACTTTAACGGCTTGGATCGTCAATCCTGTCACATTATATAAATTATTTCTGCGCCATATAAGTTACAACAAACGGCACATTCTTAATTTGTTTGTACATGTCACGCCAAACCGGGCTGTCGTAAGGGGTTCTTTGAACGATTTCTTCTTCACTCAAAATTGGCAATTCAATAGGTTCGAGCTCAAGCATTTTTTTGAGGTTGAGGCCTGAAGATAAAATCCAATTTACATATGAAGAAATGGGGTACTGCTGGGTTCTAACAAAATTCTCTTCATCTTTGGTGAAACGAACTTCCCCTGGTGGAGTAAAATAATTGCTTAGAAAAAGTCCTTCTTCAAATTCATCAAGCATAATCCACTCGCCTGCAAAAATCGGGTGACCTGTGGTCACAATCAACCAACCACCAGGGTTAAGCATCTCTGCACACTTGCGAATGACCTGTTCCTGATCTTTGGCAAATGGCATAGCCCAGGTCGTATGAATAAGATCAAAAGTACCGAAATCCTGTTTATTTATCTCATCAAGCCCAGCTCTTCTTATATCCAGTTTGAGACCGGCCTCTTCGGCTATTTTCTTACCATGCTCAAGTTGTTCGCCAGAAATATCTGTCGCCAGGCAATCGGCACCTTTAGCGGCAAGATAGATAGAGTTTTGGCCAGCGCCACTGCCTATTTCCAGGCACTTCATGCCTGCAGTAATTTCAGGTAAAGCTTTCACTTCTTTATCACCCGGAAGCAGCGGGCCGTAATGAAAGTCGTCAATCGAAATGCGGGTTATCTCCTGATATTCTTCAGAAGTTTCATCCCAGTACTTCTGACAGTCCAGGTCATCATTCATCCAATAAATCCTTCTCTTCGTTTGGAAATTGTTGACTTTAACGCTGCTGAGTGTAAATAACAAGATCAAACTCAGCTGCTTAGTACAACCTTGAAAAGATACAGGAATTTATGAGTAAAAAAGTTTCTCTGACCGGTATAAAACCAACAGGTCAGGTTCATATAGGCAATTACCTCGGAGCCATCAAACAAGCCCTTCAACTTTCTGAAAAATACGATGCCCGCTACTTTATCGCCGATTATCATGCTTTGAATACAGTTCGCGACAAAGAAGAAATGTCGCAATCGACTTATGGCGTCGCAGCCAGTTGGATTGCCAGTGGTCTGGATCCTGAACAGGTTTTACTCTACAGGCAGTCTGATGTTCCTGAAACTTTTGAACTCTCTACTTTCCTTATGGCTTTCACCGCCAAAGGGCATATGAATAGAGCTCACGCTTACAAAGACAAGAGTGCTAAAAATCAAGCCGATGGCAAAGATGCAGACTTCGGCGTCAATATGGGGCTTTATACCTACCCTGTCCTTATGGCTGCCGATATCCTGCTTTTTGATACAGATATTGTTCCTGTCGGTAAGGATCAGAAACAGCATGTTGAAATCTGTGCCGATATAGCCGGTTCAATCAATCACTGTTATGGCGAAGAACTACTGCGCATCCCTACTCCTGTCATGAATGAAATGACCGAGACTGTAACTGGTCTTGATGGTCGCAAGATGAGTAAGAGTTACGACAACACGATTCCTCTTTTCATGCCACCAAAAAAGCTTCGTAAGTTGGTGATGAAAATCGTTACGAATTCACAGGATATGGAAGAACCTAAAGATCCAGATACCTGTAATGTTTTTGCGCTTTACAAATTATTCGCAGATGAGCAACGCCAGGAAGACCTCAAAGCCCGCTACCGTGCAGGTGGACTAGGTTGGGGCCACGCGAAACAAGAGCTTTTTGAGATCCTTGAAGAGACTTTTGCAGCAAAACGTGACAAGTACGATGAACTTATGGCCGATACGTCCTACCTGGATAAAGTTCTGGCTGAAGGTGCAACAAAAGCCCGTGAAATAGCCTCTGCAACTATTGGGCGCCTTCGTAAAGCCTCTGGTATCGGCTCTCTATAAGCTTATTAATGTGGTATTGACCTTATTCTCATGTATAATGATCGATACCAATTTCAACTACTCAATCAGGAAATACTCAGTTCATAATGAGCTTTATTGAAAAAACAGAACAAAAATTCGGCAAATATGCCATACACGGCCTACCTCAAAAGCTAGCGACAATTCAAGTCATCTTCTTTGTCGTCCTGATGCTCAAGCAGATGCAGAGCTTTGCTGTTGGCGAAACTTTGCAACTCATAGTCGAAAAGTTCAATATTCCCGGGACAACCATTCTTTCAGATGTCTTTTTCATCCTGGCCATCCCAAGTGTGCTCCCCAGCCCTTCAATAATCACATACTTATTTATGTACTTTGGTACTTACCTGTTTGTTATGTATGGCAATTCGCTCGAAGACAAATGGGGCACTTATAAGTTTAATGTCTACATACTGGCTAATTTGGTAATTTCACTTGCTATGTCGCAATTCATTTATATCCTTTCTGGGCAGTCTGCTCAAATGATCTTTGCCATGTCATTTCTAAACTTTTCTGTATTCCTGGCTGCAGCAACACACTTCCCGAAATTTGAACTGCTGCTTTTCTTTATATTACCTGTACCTCTTTGGATTTTAGGTCTACTGGGTGCTGGCATGATGATTTACATGGGCTTTAACAATAACGGTCTTGGAAAAATATTTATTTATACTGTCGCTTTTGGAGCTTATCTCCTGTTTCATTGGAAACTATTTAAAGATCGTCAGGTTCAAAAAATCAAAACTGTTCAATTTGAAAGTAAGGTTAAAGCTGAAGAGGCCAAGGCATTTCATACCTGTGCCGAATGTGGTATCACAGAACTTGACGATAAGGACATGGACTTTCGCATTGGGGAAGACGGCCAAGAGTATTGCATAAATCACATCGAAGGTAAGTAAAATGCCGGAAGTGGATTTAGGCAAATACCTGAATCCAGCAGTCGTTAATGCTATTGAGCGCCTTGACCTTCAGGCAAAATGCATAGTTGAAGGCTTTATAGCCGGCAGGCATCGCAGCCCATATCATGGCTTCAGCAGTACTTTTTCAGAACATCGACGCTACAACTCTGGTGATCCGATCAAAGATATAGACTGGAATGTCTACGCCAAAACTGAAAAACACTTCGTAAAAAAATACGAAGCTGAAACTGACCTACAATGTCATATGATCATGGATATAAGTAGCTCGATGGGCTACAAACACGAAGACTCTGAGGTCAGTAAACTCGATTATGGTATTTTCATCGCTGCCGCCATTTCTTATATGATCACCAAACAGCAGGACAGCATAGGTCTCATTACATTCGATAATGAGCTTTGTCACTACATTCGCCCGAAGAGTAAGATGACTCACTTGGCTAAGCTCATTACGATACTCAGTCAGATTAAGACTTGCCGTGAAACCAGTTTCTCCTCTTCATTGCCCAATACTTTAAAGCTGATGAAACAAAAAGGGCTAGTCGTTTTTATCTCTGATATGCTGGGAGATAGCGAAGCTGCTTTACAAACACTGCAAATGCTGCGTTGCAAAAAACATGACGTCATAGTCTTTCAGATATTAGATGAAGCTGAGCTCAAACTGCCATTTAAGGAAATGAGTCATTTCATCGATACAGAGAACAATGACTTACAGGTAAAAGCCAAAGCCGAGGAAATCAGTCAAGCCTATCAGGATGAAATAGAGACTTTTACAAATGGCATCAAGACCGAATGTGAAAAGATTGGAGCAAGTTATTTACTGCTAAGTACATCAGACTCTTTCGATAAAGCCCTTAGTGAGTTCCTTTTAAAGCGTCGCAGTTGTTTTTGACATTTTTTGCTTTTCTAAGTAACATTTATACTTGAGACCTTGTATAGTAACTTTGTGAGAAAAACAAAAATTAAAAGCTATGATGAAGAAAACAAAAAACAAGAAATTAAAAAGCTGGCTACAATTAATCAGAATCCCTAACCTTTTCACTGTTCCAGGAGATATTCTGGCTGGCCATGCTGCAGTTGTTCTCTTCACTGACTTTTCACTCATAAATTTCATCACATTATGTATCATTTCTGCCCTTCTCTATTGTGGTGGTCTCATTCTAAATGATTGTTTTGACTACGAAGAAGATTTAAGAGAAAGACCGAATCGTCCTCTTCCTTCAGGTGCCATCACCATGCAAGAAGCTTATGGCGCCTGGCTCATGATGACCCTGGGAGCCATATTCCTCTCCTGGCTTTTAAGTACCGCGACCCTAAATATCACGCTCATTATCATTGGCTTAGTCATCCTCTATAACGGGCCTGCCCGTAAGTTCCCTAAGTTTGCCTTCATTACCATGGGACTTTGTAGAGGTTTTAATATCTTACTAGGCGCCTCTGTTGCCTGGGATCATAGTGCCTTTTCATTTCAAGTTGTCCCGGTATTCTTGACGGAAACACTTTATATACTGGCTGTAACTTACATTGCTTATCACGAAACCAGTCACCTCCCCCGCAAAATTTGGTGTAAAATGCCCTTCATCGTGGCTGCAGTGGGAGGATTACTTGCTGCTGTAGTACACGGCGTTAATCTCCCGGGTTTCATCCTTTATACAATCTTTCTTGTTGTCACGTTCAATATAGTCGAGACATTAAATAAAAAATTACCGGTTGGTATGATTCCGCCAAAGATTGGGCAGCTCATCCGCAACCTGCTTTTGTTGCAGGCATCTTTTGCTATTTTAGCATCTCCTGACTATATCTGGCTGGCCATATTACTGGTCATTTCCATCCCATTTGCAGCACGAATCAGCAAAAAATTCTATAGTAGCTAATTCAGCCGTTGAAACTATTGTAAAAAGTCCGTTTTCGTATTACTCTTGGGGACAAATTGAGGATTAATAATGAAATTTAAACAGAAATTTAACATAGATTACGAGTATGAAGTTATCTTCACTCATAATCTTTTCTGTGAAGATAATTCGACTCTGAAAGATTTACTTGGCGAAAAAGAGAGCAAAGCGATTTTCTTCATTGATGAAGGTGTTGACAAAGTCTTCCCTTCTCTTAAGAAGGACATCATTCGCTGGTCTGAAAAGAATCCAGGTGTGTTGGACTTGAGATTGCCGGTTCAAATTATTGAAGGCGGCGAGAAGATTAAAAATAATTTCCAGGTTATTGAAAACATCTGCAACGCCATGACAGATGCGGCGATTTGCCGTCACTCCTACTGCTTTATTATTGGTGGTGGTGCAGTACTCGATGCCGTAGGCTTTGCCGCAGCAATTTTCCACCGTGGTGTAAACCAGATACGCATACCTACTACTGTTCTGGCTCAAGACGACTCTGGTGTTGGTGTTAAAAATGCAATCAATCACAATGGCGTCAAAAACCTCTTTGGTACATTCTATCCGCCATTTGCAGTACTAAACGACTCTTTGTTCCTTACTGCTTTATCTAAGCGAGAAATTCTTTCCGGTGTAGCCGAAGCGATTAAAGTTTCCATCATCAAAGATGAGGACTTTTTCTACTATATAAAGAATAATGCTTCAGCAGTGCGCAATTGTGATATGATGGTACTTGAGACAATTATCAGCAAGAGTGCCAAGCTTCATATGGATCACATAGCTAAAGGCGGCGATCCGTTTGAAAAAGGTTCTTCAAGACCTCTGGATTTTGGCCACTGGTCGGCTCACAAGCTTGAAAGTATCACCAATCACGAAGTAAAACATGGTGAGGCTGTTGCTATGGGGCTTGCTCTAGATGCTTTTGCAGCAGTAAAACTTGGACTTATTACTGAAGATGTTTGCGATGACATCATCGAAACTTTGCTCGATTGTGGATTTGATATATGGCACTCTGGTCTTGAAAAAAGAGACTCAAAAGGCCAACTACTGATCATCAAAGGTTTACGTGAATTCCAGGAACACCTGGGAGGTGAACTGACTCTTGCCATGCCAACACAAATTGGTAAGATCAAAGACATTCACGAAATGCCAGAAGTAGTCATTGAAGAATCCCTTGATCAATTGAGGGCTGTCGCGACAAAATGAGAATAGGTGACTCCCACCTTTCGTGGTGTTTAAATATTTATCCGGGTGAAAGCCTGGAAGCTACAGAACAAAATATTTTCAAAAACGCACCTCAGGTGGCAGAATTCCTTTGTGAACTTGGTTACGAGAAAAATCTCGAATCCGGCCTTGGGCTGGGATTAAGACTTGCAGCTGATACAGTTGGCAAACTTCATAAGAATACCGAAAGCCTAAAAAACAGGCTAGAAGAGGCCAGACTTTACGCTTTTACAGTCAACGCCTTCCCTTTTGGCAATTTTCACAAAGTGCCTGTAAAGAAGAACGTTTACTTTCCTGACTGGAGTGAAGACTCAAGACTTGATTATAGTATCAAAACCGGTGACATTCTCGCCGACCTCCTTCCTTCTGATCAAATATATGGATCCATAAGTACAGTACCGGTAACTTACGGAAAGAAGCTCAATTTACAGACAATCAAAAACTTTATGAAGTTGGCAGAGCACTATAAGCACCTGGAAGAATATAGTGGAAAAGTCATTCAAATGGCTCTTGAGCCCGAACCAGACTGCTACCTCGAGACCACCTCTGAAGCTCTAGATTACTACGACATCTTAAGAAATGAGAATCAGGACCTGGCTGAACGCTATCTTGGAATTTGCCTCGACACCTGCCACATGGCTCTGCAATACGAAGATCCATCTGAATCTCTTCAACGGTTTGTCGGTGCCAATGTTACATTACCTAAAATTCAAATTTCATCCGTTCTTCGTTATCACAATAAAGGTGATTTAAGCCCTATTAAGAAATACGATGAACAGGTTTACCTACATCAGACTTTAGTTAGTGATGAAGAACAAAACATTTTCCAGTATCCAGATCTACAGGATGCCATAGAAGATAAAAAAGAAGGCGAATGGCGCATACACTTTCACGTTCCACTCTACTTTGAAGAGAATGATTTTGGTATAAGTTCTACGTCTCACCTGCTAGATGAGAAGTTCATGAAGATGGCTTTTAAGCACTGCCGTCATTTAGAAACAGAAACTTATACCTTTGGAGTTCTGCCCAACGCACTCGATAATGTTAATAGGTCTATTGCTCAGGAATTCGATTACGTTCTAAAAAGACTTAACTAGATTTATTGAGTAAAGGTCAGGTTTTATTGAGAGCAAATCTTTAAAAAGCCGTTGTATTAAATAACTCTCTTTTTATCGGCAACTAATGTCGCCAAGAGTCCATGCTTTAGAAGTGTCCTGAACTGAAACAACACGAACTGATTTAATCTTTTCATTTTTCAGTTCAATGTCATTGGCCCCAGGCTTAAGAATTTTGACCGGACTATAAACCAGGCCATCTGCAGAAGTTTCCAAAACCAGACGGAAATCTTCTTCGCCATTTACTCTTAAACTTATGCCTTTGCACTGAAAGCTTTTTTCATAATTTAAGACAACATTGTCGCCTTTAACAGTTTTTATGTTAAAGTTAACTTTAGTACTGTTGGAACGATCACAAAGATTCTTTAGTTGACGAGGATCAATTTTCACAGATGTCTTAATTTCTACATCGCCTATCTGAATAAAGCGTACGGTGGGTCTCGGCTTTATATCCTTTAATTTAGCAGGTTCGATAATTAAGGTTTTATCCTCAATTAAAATAGCCCCCAAATCATCGGTCCACTTTGGCGAGAAAGCTGAGAAAAAAACGTCAAAAGCGAGGTAAATCATTACCAGAACAAAAGATTTATTTAGAGTTTGTTTCTTTTTATCATTCATACGTATGAAATTTTTCTCAAAATTTTTAATATAGTATATGACTTTTTTTAGCCAATAAACACTCAGTACAGGTGTTAATCGCTGTTTTTTTTCGTGTGAGAAGCTACATTTATAAAAAATTTGGAGTTTTATGTGAATTTTAAAATTGTCAAATATAACATTGACGATTTGGTCGTTGACCTAAAGGAAATGTCTCAAAACCTAACAGACACCTGTTACAAACGCAGTATTAAATGGAAAGTTACTGGAGTCTGTCAAAAGGGAGATGTGGTTATCATCGCTTTAGATCAGACTGATAAAGTTCAAAATGATTATTTTTTTGCAGATGTCAAAGCTGCTACAGTTGAAGACATAGAACAGGAGATCCGGGCTCACTGGCAATCTGGAATTTACCTTTTAGGAATCATAACAATTAACGAAGAAGAAAACGTCGCCCTCTATCGACGTGAAAAGTAACTTTAAAAATTCAGGGAGCTACCAAGATGAAATTAAATTGTATTATACCGATTTTACTGATTTTTATGATGACAGCTGGAGCCAAAGATAAATTCAGCTTCACTGTCGATATAAGTAACCCTTACTCAATCTATAAAAACCCTACAAATGGTTTTTTCTATGTAGCAAATGTTACTGGTGCTCCCCATGTAGCTGACAACCAGGCAAGTATTGCAGCAATTTGGTTTGAGGATTTCAAAGAGTACAAGCTCAAAGCCAGAGTTACACCTCCAATCAGTAGCCAATACCCAAAGACCAAGCTTAGCTCTCCAACAAGTATGGCTACTCTTGATGGTCACTTAGTAGTCGTAGACGTGGATTCCCTGGCCATTTTCAAACAAGAAGAAAAAAAGAAGCCAGAGCAAATCGCTCACTTTAAAGTAATAGGCGCTAAAAAACTTGAAGAAATCGTTGTTATTGAAGACGACATCTACTTATCCGATTCTGGTATAGACTCAATTCTAAAAATCACAGATTTCTTCGATAAGGAAAATAGAAAAATCTCCAGAGTCACTAAGATCAAATCTCCAAAAGGTATGACTTATGACTCTGACAACAATGCTCTACTGATAGTGAGTTCTGAAATAAACAAACTTTTCGAACTCAACTTGGAAGATCAGAAAAAAAGTAAGACTTATACAATTGGCGAGAAGTCAACAGAAGGTCCAAATGGTTTCTTTGATCTTTGCATTGGTAATCAAAATGAAATTTACTTAACAAACTTTCGCTACGGTAAGGTTTTTGTTTACTTTAGAGAACAAGATCTTCCTAAGACATTCTCTGAACCTATGAAAGTTGCTAAGCCGTTTATAAGTGATCTGAATAACCCTACTGGGATATTTTACGACACTCAATTTAACCGCATCATTTTCACTGAATACTTTTCAAACAGTATTAATTTCCGCAAAGGCATCAAGCCTCAGTTGACTATGGATCAAATCAAGAAAAAGATAGATATCAGCATAGACTAGCAAACACTTTAAGGTAGAGGTTCGCACCTCTACCTTCACCTTAACTACTCTTCAAAGTTCTGCAAACAAACTCTGGTAACCTCTTCTTGGGTAGTAAGGCCGAGTTTTACTTTTTTCATACCATCTTCACTAATCGGCAACATGCCATCTTCAATAGCTAATTTGGCAATTTCAGCACTATCTTTATTATCTATAATAGCATGACGAACCTTTTCACTAACGGTCAATAGCTCATAAACTCCCAAACGTCCTTTATACCCCGTAGAGCTACAAACCTTACACCCCCTCAGAGGCTGTGAAGGATCATCCTGAATTTCAAACTCCTGACGGGACTCGCCTTTACAAGCCGGGCAGATTTTACGTACAAGTCTTTGAGAAAGGACCGCAACTAAAGAAGATGCTATGAGGAAATTCTCTACTCCCATATCTTGCAAACGGCTAACAGCGCCGGCTGCGTCATTTGTGTGCAAGGTACTCAAGACAAGGTGCCCCGTTAAGGCCGCATTAATCGATATATCTGCGGTTTCTTTATCTCGAATCTCACCGACTAAGATAATATCCGGGTCCTGACGAACAATAGAGCGCAACCCGGCAGCAAAAGTAAGGCCTATAGAAGCCTTTGCCTGAACCTGAGTTATTCCACCAACCTGGTACTCCACCGGATCTTCAACGGTAATAATCTTTTCGGTTCCCGAGTTGAGTATATTCAATACACAGTAAAGTGTCGTGGTCTTACCAGAACCCGTCGGTCCCACAACCAACAATAAACCGTGTGGCCGCTTAATTAGCTTGCGGTATTTAGTGCCCATTTCTGGATCCATACCAATATTCTCAAGCGTAAAGTTGGCGACATTTTTCTGTAAAAGGCGCATAACGATACTTTCACCATGCATACCTGGCAGAGTACTCATACGAACATCGAGCTGAGCTTTACCTATATTTAATTCTATACGTCCATCCTGCGGCACCCGACGTTCTGCGATATTTAAACCACCTATCAATTTTAGACGAGATGCAATAGCCGAGAACTGGCTAAGAGGTGGGGTAAAAGCAGTAATAAGTACGCCATCTACACGATAGCGAATGACTAAGTCTGTTTCGGATGGCTCTACATGAATATCTGATGCACCCAACTCAGTGGCTCGTGCAAAAACATCATTCACCAAACGAACAATAGGTGCTTCTTTGGCAAGGTCTCTTAAGGACTCTTCGCTACCGTTATCAAGTCCAAATGAATCGAGATCTTCTTGGTAAACTTCTGTGATTTTTCTTTCAATTACACTGCGTCTTGCCAATTTCAGCTCGACTTCACGCTCATAATGTGAAAACCATTGATGCTCAATATTTCCAGTATTATATGGAGTCGCCACTGCGATAACAGCTTTCTCATCGTCCCATGATAGTGGAATAAGAACCTGCTCTTGAAGGTAATCAAAGTTGATACCTTCAAATTTTTCAATGGCATCCAGTTGATCATCTTCAAGTACTTCTAAAGATGACACCCCGGCATAAACTTCTACCAGAGCCTGTTCTGTGATCACGCCGTTATTAACCAGTTCCCACTCAGCCATAGGAAAGACTTCAAAATCTTCAACTAAACGCGAATCAGCTATCAATTCTTGAGATTGTTCAAAAACCTCTTCGGCTATATTTTGTTCGGTCTTTAACATGCAATTTCCTAATCCAGCTCCGGAGATTCTTTTTTATATTTGATTGCCTCTTTATAACGATCAATCATCTTCTCATAATCACTGCGACTGTCAACTACAGAAGCTTTGACGAAAAGAACCAGTTCTTTTTTCCCTCCCGCTTCTCTCGTCCCAGAAAATAGCCAGCCCAGATAAGGTACATCTTTAAGATAAGGAATTCCCGAGTTAGTTCTAGCATCACTCTTTTGGATAATCCCACCGAGCAGAATAGTTTCGTTATTTACTGCAGTAAGCTGTGTCGTAATAGTGTTTTGATTTATTATTGGTGATGCAATACCTTCGACAGTATCTTCAGAAATACTAGAGATTTCTGTATTAATAACCAGATTAACATTTTTGTCGGCACTGATTTGTGGAGTTACCTGCAGGATTACACCGGTATCACGATACTCAATGTTATCCTGCACTGTTCCATCTGTAGTGCTTGAGCCAAGACGGATCGGAACCTCCTGACCAATATTAATTTCAGCTTCCTGACCATTCATAGTTAAAATTTGGGGACAGAACAATAATTGCGTCTCTGATTCACCTGCGACAGCTTGAGCAAATGCAAATTCATTATTGACACCTGCTTTTTTCAATAAGGCACTTATACCATTTGATGGATTTATAACTTCAGTTCCTGTCTCTAAATCAAACATCGGTGCAGAATTAACTTGTCCATTCCCACTACTAATTGTGCCTGTTCCTTCACCAAATTTCGCTTGAGCCGCAAATTCAAAACCATAAGTGAGATCATCTCCCATATCAACTTCCACGGCTGTAACTTGAATCATGACCTGCATTGCTGGAGCGTCAAGGTGAGTTAAGATGGCTTTAACCATAGAAAATACTCTAGGTGTTGTCCTGATTACCAGTTTATTTCTTCTGGCATCTTCAAAAACCGTCAAAGGTAAATCAAAAAGAGTTGGCTTCTCTTCTGTTTGGCCTGATGTTCCACCAGTAGTTGGACGACGGTTTGTTGTCGATGGGCGATTAGTCTGTTGAGTCGTTGGACGACGGTTAAGCTGTTGTGCACTTATACCGGTTCTTGAATTACTTGTACCACTGTTTGAACGGCTGCTACCTGCACGACTGGAAGTACTGCTTCCAGATCCACTTGTCGTTGTGCTGTTACCACCAGCAATAGTATTTGGAAAAAATGTCGACAAGGCATCGACCAAGTCTGTTGCAACACCATGTTTCACAGGATAGCTATACATCTTTTCCTGTTCACCAGAGTCAGTAGAATCGAAGATTTTCAACCACTTGCTAATTTCTTTTAAAACTTCTTCAGTAGGTGCACTGAATGCCACAACATTCATTCTATCTATAGAAGTAATTTTTATTCCGCTTGGATCTGCATTATTTCCTTGGGCAACATTGAAGCCGAGGATTGGCAGGAGGTTCTGCATTTCGACTAAAATCGTCGCACTGTCAATTTCAGTACACTGGTAAGCTTGCTGCGGCCAGCCTTCCTCTCCCTCAGAATCAAGAAGCTTAATCAAAGCCCTAAGCTTTTCCATATTTTCAGGCGTTTCCACTAGTAAAACCGAGTTGGCCTTAGTGAGAACTGTTGCCGATGAACCATCTGTCATGAAAGGCTTGATATTTGCTATAATATCTGCCGCCGGTATTTTAAGGATCTCTATAAGCTCTACAGCTACATTGCCTTTAGGCTCCCCCTTAATCAATAAGCGCTTTTCCTTCGGCATTTTTGTAAATGGCATGATGCGAATAATGTTACCTGGGTCAACTGTGGCATAGGCACCGCCCATATAAAGAACTTCTTCAAAAAGTTTCCAAGCATCATATTTGGTCAATTTATCTTCTATCTGAATATCTGACTGTACGGTTCCTTTAACACCAGGATCTACGATGTACTCAAAATCAAGGACATCTTCGAGAGCAAAAGCTTCGATGGCATTAATCAAAGGCAGATTTTCCAATTGTAAGTTGATAGGCACTTTTTTATTGAATTCCGACGGGTCATCGCTGCCACTTTTAAGGTAGTCTGCGATGCGGTAAGTCAGTGGCTTAACGGTCTTTTTCTCTTTCGCACTTCTACTGGGAAGATTCAACTTAACACTATTTTGATCCAGCTCTTTCAAGGGAGAAAGTACTTCTACAACTTCAGGAGAAGGTTTTTTCTCCTCGACCTTTTCGTGCTTCTCAATTTTCGGTTCTTCGACAACTGGAGCTTCTTCTTCAACACTTTCACAACTCATTAAAGAAAGACAAAGCAATGAAGTCGCCATGAGCTTCCTATGGAGTCTGCTTGTAGATTTTGTATATTTTAGATTCATCATTTAGTTCTTCTTTTTGTCTTTCTTTTTAGCTTCTTCTTTACTCTTTTCTTCGCGCAATTCCTTTAAACGCTTCATCTCTTCTTTTAACTTTTCAGTACGGGCCCGCATTTCAGCTTCGCGCTTCTTCGCTGCCTCCTCAGGGCTTGTCGGTTTTGGCGGCGGCTTATTTCCTGTGACTGGCTTCTTAGGCTGTGTAAAATTGTTTTGTTTACTGAAGGTCTTCTGTCTTGCTTGTTCTGTCTTGAAAGCACTCTCACTTCTCTTAACACTTTCTTCTGAACTCAGTGAAAAATTGAAAGTCTGATTATTCCCCTTACTATCTTGAATGAGAACAGAACCACCTTCAATAGACTTAATCTCATAAGTCGAATCTCCTATAGAATCGCCAACTTTACAGTTATAGATCTTGTCAGAAGACGCTGCGACTGTTGTTCTAGTTGATGTTCGTCCTCTCGATGAAGAAGAGCGGCCATTTAATTTAGCTGAGAACATCGCTACTGGTGATTTACCGACTCCTATAATTCCGCGTAATTCAAATGTATAAGAGCCTACAACTTCCTTAACTTCTTCAACGTCCTCTGCAAGATCTTCTTCGGAGGCGCCGCGATTGATATCGAACGGATTTTGATTATAGAGAACATCTGACTGAATCTCTTCTGGCTCAAAAGCAGGAGTTGATTCACGATCAGCTGGGACAAATTCATTTGATGGCAGATCCTGCGCAGAGTATTTATATTTCACTGCAGTAATTGTTGAATAAACAGCAACTCCACTTAAGACTACTGCTCCAGCAAGGTAAAGTTCTTTCATGACTTCCTCCCAAAAAGCGAAACTGCTTTATTTGTTAAAACGTAAACTCTTATAACCCCTGAAAAAGCAAAACTCGTGCCCGACTTATAAATCTTGCAGTCATTCCAATAGTACTTAACAGTTTCTTTATCTACAAGATCCAAAAATTCAGTCAGTCTCTTCATGTCAAAGTTTCGGGTACTGACACTATAATCAATCATCTTAAGGTACTCACAGCCCGAAACTGTTCTTTCAAAGCCTATGCTTATGCGCATATCATCCAAACTACTGTTTTTAGCAAGATTTCTTAAATGTTGCTGAATATCGCCTCTTGGTGATCCCGATTTTGAATAGTTCCAAAACTCTACCCGTCGATTGAGTAATTCTTCTTCTAAGCGATTAAAATCAACCCGCTCCTGGAGAGTGATTGACCTTTGATCAACGGCATTTTTATAATTGGCAACCAGCTTATTTATGTCTCCACCGGTTATCTTCTCCAAAACACTTGATTGACCCGGTTTACTCTTGGTAAATCTCATTGCTACAACCAGCAGTAAAATCAGCATAATCCCCAGCATAATCCGGGTGCGCTTTTGTTCATCCATTGCCATTATTGAGTCTCCTCAGCAAGGTTTCTCTTTTTAACTTCTAAAACCAGAGTTATCTCTTTTGAGCCTTCATCTATTTGAACATCATCCTCAAAAAAATCGATTTTTTTGAAAATCTTAAACAAATCACTGGTAGACGCTGCGACATCTGACTTTTTGACTTTGCATGTCGCTTTATCTTGACGGAACTGGAAATTACTCAAGTAAAATTCTTTTGGTAAGTTTTTAGTGATAAGCGAAAGAACGTCTTTCGGCGAAGCTGACCTGTCAATCTTCTCATCGATTTCGAACTTTAACTGTTCCAGAGCTTCCAATTGCTTTGTATCGACGGCATTTTTATTGCTATCTGCCATTATTTTTTCTGTGACAGCTCTTATATTTGCCGCTTCTTTTTTACGTGTTCCAATAAATTTACTTACCTGAAAAATCCCCAGAGCTAAAAGGTAAACTGCCAGAGCCGAACACAAGGTTGTTAAAAAGACATTTCTTTTAGGAGACATTTCTACCGGCACAGGGAAGGAAGTCTCAGCCTCCAACTTCTGATTAGCTGTAAGACCATGTAAAGCCATCAATACAGCTTGTGCAAATCTTTTTTGGTAGTCTCCAGATTTCTCCGACAAGGCCCCTAAATCCAGATTTTCACTACTTAGAGGATTCTCCCCTGCTCCAAAGGTATCTTCTAAATCTTGCTCTTTGCAAATTGAGACAACTTGTAAGCCTTCCTCATTTTTATTTATCAAGAACCCTTTGCTCTCAGTACTTGTCGAATCTAGAGAGCTTTCTCCTGCCACAATTTTTGATGATTGAAGGTTATCGGATTTAGGAATAAATACAGGTTTTTCAAGCACCGAGTCGGCCACTGCTACTGCCGGAATAATCTGATCGACCTTTAAAGTTCCGACAGAGTCTAACCAGTCATCCCAGTGCTTATTTTCAATTGCCAAAAGCCTGACGATCGCTTGCCCTGAAGCATCTTTCTCTTTAACAATACGGAAAGCCCAGTGTAAATTTTCCGGATCAACTGGAAAATGACTGGATAAAGAAAAGCTCAATGAACGTTGAATATCTTTTGGTTGCATCGCCGGCATTTGCAAGTCGGTAAAACTGCAGCGCATTCCCATTTCCCCGACAATGACCGTGTCATTTTCTTTGAGTCCCAAAGCCGATTGGCCTTTTGACAAAGAAGCGGCTACGCCACCAGAAGATGATGCCTTTTCCGTCCAGTAATTGAGCACTTTAAATTTACCGCCATCCTTACTAAGTATAACACCAAAGCATTCTCCTTTGGTATTCCAGCTAAAGGCCGCTGCTCTATTTTCAAAAATACCCATAAATTACCTTATTAAAAATTTACCTTACGCCAAAACCTTAAGCCGGAGAATGTGTCCGGCCTGTAACGTGGCAGGCCTCTATCCAACTTTAAAATCACTTCGTTATTGACTGCAGCGCCGCTATCTATCTCCGACACTTGAACTTGTATGCGATAAACTTTGGATTCAGTAAAACTGAAAAAACGGGTTAACCTAGAATACAAATCCGGCATACTCTCTTGAAGGTTAACACTCTCTTCATACCACAGCCGTTTAGCTTCTCGAACCTCTTCTAACTCCGCCTCATCCAGGTCTGCATAAATCATAATTTGATAATCCGTAGATGAAAAAAAGTTCGGTTTGGAAGTTTTAGGGAAACTTTGTCCTCTGTATGGAACAACTCTCAAGTAGTCACTGATGTTAAACTCAAAACCTTCTGTATCGGTTTCAAAATATTCTTTTTGCGCAAAAATAGCATCCTCAATCCCAGGAATCCACAAGGCTTCTTCGGCATACTCAAGAGGAGCATTTCGCGGCAAGTCAAAACCATACTCTTCCATATATTGATCTCTTTCCATACCTTCATCCCGAAAAAGGTCGTTTCGGTCTGTATAATCAATTAGCTTGTCAATAAAATTATCTACTGGCTCCTGGTCAGCTTCAAAAGGCAACTTAATCATCGCCTTGATAATACGAATCTTTGTAGAGTTAATAGTCCCACTAAAATCGAAACCTTTGTTCGCATCTTCATACTTTACGGTGATGACATTGTCTTCTGTTTCATATACGTGCGGGCGACTATCTGCAAAAAAGCGCTCTTCACCGTCCTCTTCGGTATCTAATTCTGATTTAAAGCCAAGTTTTCTATTGTTATGAATTTTTAATTCATGGGCCATATTCCATACGGCACGAGTCATACGACTCTCTGCTACATATTTATTGGCGGTTGACTTCACGTTCACCAAACCTATACGGTAAGTGATATTTCCAGCAACTGATACACTGGTCACGATAACAGAGATGAGTGCTAAGCTAAGTAAAACTGTTATGAGAGCGATCCCGCGATCATGCTTTTTCATCGGTTAATCTTCTCCCCGTTACGCCAGGCGCCATAACGCTCATAGTAACTGTTGCAGGCTGTACGCCAGAAGAAATTTTCGACATTTTCATTTTGCCAGGTAATCGTCATCCTGACTGCAAGAGGTATATCCAGGCGATCTTCTTCCCAATCTTCAAGCCATTCAAGATTTTCACTACTTTGTTCGTTTTCAGTAACACTGACATAGTTGAAGACAATTGACTCAACACCTTCAGACAAAACACTGGTGTAAGAATTTTCACTGACTTCTAAAGCATCTGTAAAAGGGCGTGTTTGATAACGGGCCACTAACTGCGCATCTTCATTGAGAAAAATTTCCGCAAAGCGCAAACCACCATCTTCAAAATTATTTATTCGATTTAAATAACAAAAACGAATACTGTTACTGTAACCAGCAAAATGCGGTAAAGTTTGATTATCTGCATCACGCCATTTATAAGGCACCATATTGGTAAACATTTTTTTAATTGTACGGTCAAGCAGAACGAGCGATTCCACTTTTTGGGAAAGGTCACTTTGTGTATCGAGTGAATCGCTTAGGCTGCTAACTAAAGTGACACAACTTATAGCGAGTCCCACAAAAAGGGCTAAAGCAATGATAATTTCAATAAGTGTAAAGTGAATTTTCTTGATCATTAGAGGGCGTCCTCTGGGACAAGCTTTTCTACATAAGTTGCACCAATAATATCCCCATGTTCGTAAAGGGTGATTTTATACTCGCCTATAATCCAACCATTCATTGGATCGTACTTTTCTTCATCGGCCCCCTCTGGAATAATTCCCGGCTCCAAAGTGCAACCTATACTAAAACCTTCGGGCAGCATATCTGAAGGAAAGTCAGCTTCATGACCAAACATAAGGTA
>JAKVBD010000088.1 GCA_022446985.1 Lentisphaerales bacterium | reverse complement strand
GTATCGTTCATTAAAACTTCCGTTTGTTATTTTCTGTTGTAACGAATTGAAATATAACACGTTAAACGGAAGTTTTTATGTTTTAGGCTATTATTTAATAGTTATTTATGGTTTCTGTCGGAGTGTATCAGGCTAAAACTCCCAGGGAATCTTGCATCCTCTCTTCAGAGAAGTCATACTCACCCAGAAGGTTAATATGAGCCCATGAAATCGGTGAATGATTTTTAATTACAGTCAGTAACCTTTCCCGATTTTCCTCATTGTCAATCCGCTTCAATTTCTGAGTTAGGTACATATAATTCCAACAGATTATCGCATTCTTAATGAGGCGGTTGCATGATTCTGCGACTTCCTGATCTTCTTTGTTTGTCTGGGTAAACTCTCTAGGATTCCCAACCGCTACAGCTCGGGTGAATTTGTTTGCCAGTTCAACTCGGTTGAGTTGTTTTTCAATTGACTGCCTTAGTTCTAGGTCATTCAAATATTGAAGAATAAACTTCGATTTTATAATCTGGCCGAAAGCTTTCATAGCTTTGTATAGATCATGCTGCTTTGAATATGAATTCAACCTTCGAAAAATATCTGAAGCTGTAGTTTCTTTCAGTTTAATTGTGCAGGCCAGTCTCAACAAATCATCCCAATTTTCTCTGATAATACTTTCATTAACATAATTGGTAGAGCGAACGGTCCAGTCTTTCTGCTTGTTAGTTTTTCTTGACTTAAAAATATATAGAGCTTGCTTCTTTAAGTTTTTTATTCTTGGCGCATAAGAAAAACCGAGCAAGTGAGTAGTTCCGAAAATTACCTCACTGTAACCATGTGTATCAGTGGAATGGATATCTGATTTGACGAAATCATTGTGCATTAAACCATCAATGACATAGGCACTTTCTCTTTCTGCAGCACTAAAAACATGTGAGTACCAAAGAAGACCACGTTCATCAATAAAAGAGTAGGCAGATACGACCTGTTCTTTCCCTCCATATTTAAAAGAATAATTGGCATTCAAAGATTCACCACGAACCGTAAACTTTTGACCATCACTTGAAGTATGAAGCTTATCTTTATGCCTTCTGTAAATGTTGGGTAATTCCATATCATCCATAATTTTTAGTATGGCATCGTTGGCCGCCTGCAGATTATCCTTAGAGAGGTACCAGTTGACAATATGCTCGATCTCATTTTCTTTAATAGAGTCAGAGATCTGGGCCATTTTTCGAGCTCCAATTCCGCATCCCAGCCCCATAAGGCTGGCAAACATTGCCGGTTTCCTTGCTTGATGAGTATGCTTTTGTTGATGATGTTGAAGCTGATTAATGAATTTGGAGCTCCGGTTAACAGTGTACAGTATTTCAGTTAGAGGGACAAAATGTCTGTCTGGGAAATATCCCTGAAGAGGGTCCTTTTCTTTTTCTTCCAGAGCCGGAGTTGCAATCCGGAAGCCTCCTGCGGGGAAAGGTTTAAAGTGAATGTTGTTGCCTGAAGATATATTATTGTTAGTCAGTTTATACTGTTCAATCAGGTTTGTATCTAAATCATTTAAAACCTTTTCTACGTCTGTAAAAGAATCCAGATCGGCGGTTTTAAGAAGCTCCCTTTTCTCTTCTTCCCAACGTTCTTTACTTATCATGTAATCATCTAAAGGCCGATATTTATAGGAATGTGTGAGATTCAGCAGTCCAGATTTCATAGCATTAGCTATGTGGATAAATAAGAAGGCTTTATATAAAGATGGGTTAATCTTATCCTCAGTTACTGCTGCTTGAAGCTGGTCCTTATCTAAAAATCCGCTCGGAGCATTTGTCTTTATCACACCATCTTTTTCTTTGAAGTAATTGATTGCTTCAATCAAATCACTTGCTCCAGGCTCGGCCTGAAATGTGAATGATTTAATAATTGGAGATACTCTGTTCTGCAATCTAATGGATTTGGACTCCATGATTTTAAAATATTCTATCGGAGTTATTTCTTCTTCAAAGGTTTCCTTTAGCTGTTTGAAGTGATCGCTTTTATCTTCTTTCAAAAGTTCACAGATCTCTTTTACTTTTTCAGAGTCACTGATGTATTCAGCCTGTGAAACTGAGCGAATTTGATTGATCAACGCAAATACATTTTCATCAAGAGTATCCAGAAACGTCGAAATAGATTTAGTTTGATTTCTCCTTTGATCAAAGCACATATCTTTATATTCACGTTGAACTGAATTTTGGTATGTTCTAACGACACTTAATAGAACATCTACAAGATTATCTTGTAGGCGAAAATATTGATGAGCAATGAAGCAGATAACATGTACATAGCGATCCTCTTCAGCCCGTTGATTTAGCTGAAAAATCTGAGATTTCAGAACACTCCCTGCAAAATATTTGATGCCTTCATGCTTCAAGCCTGTGGCATCGAGTATAGGCTGAATTCTTCTATACTGTTCACTAATGAAGTCTAGGTCTTCGATTCGCTCTTTCACTTTGGTCGGTTTAGATGATTGAGAGATTTTCTTTAATAAAGTTAAGCGGTAACGACTCGTTTTAGAATCTTCCTCCTGGATAAAAAGTTCATCCAATAGGTTTTTGGTCTCTTCTGAAATTGACTGTTGAATTATAGTAGAAAGGTTACGCTTATAACTGTTTAAAGTATTTAGAATAAGAAGTGAAAGGCGTCTACAACTGGGAAGTTCTACTTTTGCTTGTCGCAATCGGTCTATACACCTGAAGAAAATAAGTTTTGGTTTCTGTTGGTTTTTAACCATCTTAAATATCTCTGCGTTCAAAAACTCTACAGCGCCTTCTGTAAACCTTACGTAGCCATTGATCTCCAGGATAATATTTTCATGACTGAGCCGTGTTGTGTTAGAGTATTTTTTAAAAGAATGGTCTGCAGAAATTTCTAATTGTTTAATGACATGGCTTATATCATTTGAATGAAAGTCCAGCGGGTGAAAGAACTTCCTTGTCATGATGAAATACCCATAAGATAATAAGAAGCCGATTTTATTATCTGTCCCTCGTAGCTCAAGAAGGATTTTTGAGATAGACTCATTTATATAAAAAGCTTGTTTACGTTGAGATCCGTTTAAAACAGGTGGTTTGTCAAAACTTTCTTGTTCAACTGAACTGAGTATTTTCATTCGGGGCATAATAGGTAGGACCTTCTTATATTATAAAGTATGCTTTGTGGTAGGCTTGACGCTAAGCCTATCAAATGTACTATCATTAGTGATATATCAAATATCTTAAAATCTTATGATAGGTGGAAATGGGAAAAATTGGATATGCAAGGGTCAGTAGCCTTGGACAAAGTCTGGAAGTACAAATCGCAAAACTAAAAAAGGCCGGCTGTGTAAAGATTTTCCAGGAAAAGAAATCCGGCACAAATGTACAGAGGCCTGAGTTTAAAGCTTGTATGGAATATCTTCGAGAAGGAGATACCCTGGTTATTACAAGGCTGGATAGGCTCGCCCGATCAGTTTTCCACCTTTCTGAAATTGGGAAAAGGTTTCAGGTTGAAGGTATTAATCTCATTACACTGGACCAAAATGTGAATACAACGACTTCTGAAGGAAGGTTGATGTTTAACATGCTTGCTACTATTGGAGAATTTGAAAATGACCTCCGCTCTGAAAGACAGAGAGAAGGGATTGAAAATGCCAAAGCAAAAGGGATTAAATTCGGTCGCCCACCTAAAGTGTCTAAAGAGCTCAAAAAGATTATTTTTGAAGAGCGGCCAAATTCGACAATCAATCAGTTAGCTAAAAAATATGACCTTGGAGTTGCAACTATTTATCGAATTATGGCTGAAATGAAAGGATGAAACCCTATGACGTGTTTCGGACCTTCTTTAATTAGGCGAGCCCAACTGAGCCAGTTCGAGAAAGGCTTTTATATAGTCAACTTCCAGATCGATCTGCCGTATACCTAAATAAATTTTCTTCTGAACGCCATTTGGCCCTAGGCGAACTGCATGCACTGAGTATTTTTCAGAATATTCCTCGACCAACCAGCGAGGCAAAGCTGCCACACCGCGGCCACAAGCAACCATTTGCAGCATCATTTCCGTTGTTTCGATCACTTTCTGTTTTCGGGCAGTCACACCCGCCGGAGCCAGGAAACGAGTATAGATATCCAGGCGATCCTGGGAAACTGGGTAGGTAAAGAGAACTTCATCTCCAAGCTGCCTAGGAATGATGTATTCTTCATCCCGCAGCGGATGATCTGATGGCACAACTAAAACCTGTTCGTAGTCAAAGACTGGTTCAAAGTGCAGAGCTTTCTTTTCCAATGGGTCAGGAGTTACCAGAACATCGATCCCGTAGGCAAAGAGTGCGCCGATTCCGCCAAATTGAAATTCCTGTTTCACTTCAAAATTTACCCTTGGCCAGGAGCGTAAATATGGAGCTGTAATCTTCTGAAGCCACTGATAACAGGGATGGCATTCCATACCGATACGCAGAGTTCCTCGTTCACCCCGAGCAAACTGAAGAAGCTGCTCTTCTGTACGGGTAATTTGCGGCAGCAGACGTTTGGCAGTCGCCAGTAAATGCTCTCCTGCCTGTGTAGGGCGAAGACTGCGCCCCTCGCGATTCCATAACTTTACCCCAAGCTGGCCTTCAAGCTTACTAATACTATGGCTCAGTGCCGATTGAGTCAGGTGAAGAGATTCTGCTGCTGCCGTCATACTCCCGCAGCGATCCACTGCATGTATTATTTCAAGATGTATACGTTCCAAAAAGGTCATTACGCAATCCATGAATTTCAGTCATCATATCATGAAATATTATCATTTGTGCTCATCTGTCAAGTCTAATATATTGATCAATCGCAATGAAAAATCAAAATAAACAAATAAGGATATTTAAAATGTCAGATAATAATATAAAGAGCCACTCTCTCGGCTACCCGCGCATAGGCTCAAAGCGTGAACTAAAAAAAGCCACGGAAGCTTACTGGAAAGGCAGTCTTTCCTTATCAGAGCTTCTTGCCACTGGTAAAAACTTACGTGAAACAAACTGGAAAAAACAACAGGATGCCGGAATCGATCTTATTCCGGTCAATGATTTCTCCTTTTATGATCAGGTCCTGGATATGAGCTGTCTTTTGGGTAATATTCCGCCTCGCTTCCAATGGGATGAGGAATTGACCAATGTGGATACTGCTTTTACTATTGCCAGGGGAACTCAGGGCGGTGCGTCATTTGCTGAAGAAAAGGACTGTCAGACAGGTAAAGTTTCCACTTTCGCCAGTGAGATGACCAAATGGTTTGACACGAACTACCATTATATCGTCCCTGAATTTCAGACTGATACGAACTTTTCTCTGAGCAGTACAAAAGTTTTTGACGAATTTGAGGAAGCAAAAGCTCTCGGGATCAATGCAAAACCAGTACTTATAGGACCTGTAACTTACCTTTCACTGGGTAAAGTTCAGGATTCTGAAAATGCTGACTTTGATCCTTTTTCTCTCTTGGACAATCTTATTTCAGTCTATGAAAAAGTTATCACAAAACTTGCTGAAGTCGGTGCGGAATGGATACAAATTGATGAACCGGTCTTTTCTACAGACCTCAGTGACCGGCAGCGTAAGGCCTTCAAAGAAGCCTATAGTCGCCTGACAAAAGCCAAGAGATCAGCAAAACTACTTGTCGCTACCTATTTTGGTGGTGTACGTGACAACTTATATGACTATCTGCAGTTGCCTGTTGATGGTCTGCACTTTGACTTTCTTCGTGGAGCAGAGGATTTAGATTCTGTACTAAGCTCTTTCCCAGAGGACAAAATTCTTTCCGCAGGGGTTGTTGATGGAAGAAACATATGGAAAAATAACTTCGACTCATCACTTTCTATACTTAACAAGGCAAAAGAAGTTGTCGGCGCTGATCGTCTGTGGATTGCTCCAAGCTGTTCACTTATGCATTCACCAGTTACATTGGAAAATGAACCGAAGCTCGATGAAGAACTCAAAAGCTGGTTGGCATTTGCAGACCAAAAACTTGTTGAGGTAACTGATCTTAAACAGATTCTTGGTGGTTCAGGCAATGAAGAAAGTCTAAAAGCCAACCGGGCAGTTGCGACTTCCAGAAAGTCCAGCAAAAGAATTCACAACGAAACAGTCAAGTCCAGACTGGCTGAGGTGAAATCCCAAGACTTCGATCGTGCTTCTTCCTTCATTGAGCGTCAGGTAAAACAGCGCGCTAAACTACAGCTTCCGGAATTTCCAACTACTACAATTGGTTCTTTCCCTCAGACAGAAGAGGTGCGCCAAGCACGCGCCAGGTGGAAAAGCGGTGCTTTAAGTGATGCAGAGTATGATCGTTTCCTTAAGGAAGAAACAGCTAATTGTGTTAAATTTCAGGACGAGATTGGTATCGATATGCCAGTTCACGGCGAATTTGAACGAAACGACATGGTGGAATACTTTGGCGAAAACCTTGAGGGTTTTGTCTTTACCAGCAACGGATGGGTACAAAGCTATGGTTCTCGTTATGTTAAACCGCCAATCATTTTCGGTGATGTAAGCCGTCCTAAGCCCATGACTGTATACTGGTCTGAATATGCTCAATCACTCACAAAACGTCCGATGAAAGGCATGCTGACCGGTCCAGTGACCATACTGCAATGGAGTTTTGTGCGTGACGATCAGCCACGCTCTGTTACAACTCACCAAATTGCTCTGGCAATTCGCGATGAAGTGGCAGATCTCGAAGCTGCTGGAATAGCCGCCATTCAGATTGATGAACCTGCTTTCCGTGAAGGCCTGCCTCTACGTCAAAGTGAATGGGCTACATACCTGGACTGGGCTGTGAAAGCTTTTAGACTAAGTGCCAGCTGTGTGAAAGATGACACTCAGATTCACACCCATATGTGCTATTCCGAGTTCAATGATATTATTGAATCAATAGCGGCTATGGATGCAGATGTGATCACCATTGAAACTTCTCGTTCAAATATGGAGCTGCTCGATGCGTTTGTTGGTTTCAAGTATCCAAATGAAATTGGACCAGGTGTCTACGATATTCACTCGCCGCGTGTTCCTTCTATTGATGAGATGAATAGACTCATGTCGAAAGCGGAAGCAGTACTTCAACGTAAAAATCTCTGGGTAAATCCTGATTGCGGCTTAAAGACCCGCCAGTGGGCGGAAGTGAAACCTTCACTCATCAATATGGTAAAAACCGCTTCAGGTCTGCGAGCTGTAGCGGTTACCTAATCTTAGTACTGAAAATCACCAGACGACATCTTAGCTTAGACTCATGTCTCAACACCCTCCCCCCATATATGACTTTTTAGAAGAAATAATGAGGGGAGGTAGGTTGGTGTTTTAGCTTACCAAAAAGTTTCCTTGATTGGAGAATAAAAAAAGGGAATTGATTTTAAGGGGTAACAGGTGAGATAAAAAAGTTACAAAATCTCTTATGGTGAGTTTGGCCCCTTTATGTAAGTTTACCCTACTCTCCGGATTATTTACGGTCAGTCAACAAACTGCTAAAATCGTCGAACGTTTTGGTAAGTTTAATAAGATCGCAACTTCCGGACTGAACTTTAAAATCCCATTTGTCGACCGTATCGCCACGACAATGAATCTTCGTATCCAGCAATTGGATATCGAGGTTGAAACTAAAACACTCGATAACGTTTTCGTTAAAACAATCGTCTCGATTCAATATCAGGTCATGCCGACCAAAATTCACGAAGCTTACTATAAACTGAATAACCCTCGTGGTCAGATCACATCTTATGTCTTTGATGTAGTCCGAGCGCGTATTCCGAATCTAATTCTGGATGATGTCTTCGAAATGAAATCTGAATTAGCTGTAGCGGTTCGTGAAGAATTAAGTGATGCTATGAACACACTTGGTTATGAAATTGTCAAAACTCTTGTGACAGATATCGATCCAGATGCCGAAGTTAAACGCTCAATGAACTCAATTAATGCAGCTCGTCGTGATCGTGAAGCTATGCAGGAAAAAGCTGAAGCTGAGCGTATCGTGATTGTTAAAAAAGCTGAAGCTGAGCGTATCGTGATTGTTAAAAAAGCTGAGGCTGAGGCTGAAGCTGAAAGTAAAAAACTACAGGGGCAAGGCATTGCTGATCAACGTTTAGCAATCATGAAAGGCCTTAAAGACTCTGTGGAAGAATTCATCGAAGCTGTACCGGGAGCAGATGCTCAAAGTGTCATCGATCTAATCAATGAACCAACTACCTGGACGTCTTAAAAGACATCGGTAAAACATCAAACACCATCATGCTGCCACACAATCCTAAAGGTGTACACGACATCGAAAACAAAGTTCGTGACGCCATGCTTTCGGCTGGAGCTGTACCAGGATTGAAAGCTGCCAGCTTAAACTAATCAAGGGGGAGCCGGGAGGGTGAAGATCACCCGTCGGTCAACCTCAACCACCTTCGTTGGAGCGAGGTATGTTCAGACTACAGGGGCAAACGTAGTATTGAACAACACAAGGGCTGGAGGGACTGCCTTACTAGGCAATAGGGAAAAGAGGCGAGATGGCGACCTGAAATATGGCGCCTCCCTCAACTCACTTTCAGGAGTAATTCAAATGGATAAGAAATCAATGAAACAACATATGATGGAACTTTTTTTCAGACGAGACTTTATCGATGCAAATGACAAATGGGGCATTATCAAAAAAGGCCTTAAAAAAGATTTTCAAACTGCTATAACATTCACCCTGTGTTCTGTCTTAGGTTTATTACTGGCAATTTTATTTCACTCAGTTTAATAGAGAGAAGGGAGAAAAAGTGGGCTTCACCAGCAGCTCATTTTTTTTATTTCAGTTCTATAGAACCACAGATACACACAGATTTTATATTTGCGTAGATTCGTGTCCATCTGTGGTTCTTTCTACACCTTTGTCTCTTTGCGTGAAAAAAGCAGTTCTAACTACGAAACTCAACATTGCCTAAATTCAAAATTCGCAATACTCTTAGCTGTCAATAGTTTAGGATTACCATGAGAGCCCTTTTTCTTATTTTTTTATTTATTTCTCTATATCTCCATGCAGAAGAAAATGCCGCCACTAAAGGTGAAGGTTGGCAAGCCTGGAAAAATCTCGAAAAAACCATTCTGGAATTCAAAGAACAAGAATCAATTGACCTTTGCAGTGGACGTATGCGAGAAGGCTTTTTTAAGTTCGGCATGGAGAACATCGTCAAAGAAACCAAAGCCATGCAACCTAAGTTCATCCGTGAATTTACCAATAAAGAAAAAGATACACTTTACCTGATCACCAACATCCAAAATCGTGACACAGTACTTATCTTTAAAAAACAAAATGATATCTGGCTTTTTGACGATCAGAATCCCGGGAACTTTACCTTTCCTGAAGAGGTTAAAAATTGGCAGGAAATTTCCAGACTACAGTCACAGCTGAAGCAAATTGCAAAACAAACTACCGTTTACTTTACCAGTCGTAGAAATTCAAATGTTATCACCAGCCCAGAAGAACTTGATTTAAATCCTCAATTAATGATTTATTACAACCCTGAAAATAACAAAGAGGAAAATTTCCTGCTCGTCAAAGGTGTTAATTTCAAGGCATCTTCGACATTACTTTTGGCCGTCACAGAAAAGACAATATTCGGAAAATACTACGCCTGTTTTGAAGACGGTAGAGTTCAGACTATTTCACAAGATTTCTTTGATAAAAACAAAAATGCTCTTGGTCTCGAAGTAAGTATAGAAACAGTTAACTACAGCAAAGAGATCACGGAAAAACTGAACAAACTTCTCATGACATTGAGCAATGGTAACTACAAAGAGCGCAAAAAAACCCGCCAGGAATTCCTTAATTCAGGCGCTGAGGTCATTCCATTTTTAGAGAAAAATAAACAACACCAAGATCCTGAGGTCAGACTTACAATCCAAGAAATTCTTAAAGATTTCGATAAAAAGATAACAAAGAGAAGACCTGAATATAAGCTCTAGCTTATCTTGCCCAGAGCTCTACCATAAACATCAAGTGCTCTCTGCCGAGACTCTTTGTGCTCAACCATCTCTTCTGGATATTCAGTGGTCCCATACTCAGGCACCCACTTCTTTACATACTCCAGATTCTTATCGAACTTATCAAGTTGAGTATGTGGATTAAATACTCTAAAATACGGAGCAGCATCACAGCCGCATCCTGCAGCCCATTGCCAATTTCCGACATTTGCCGACAAATCAAAATCCAGAAGTTTCTTGGCAAAGTATTTTTCACCCCAGCGCCAATCAATCAACAAGTGCTTTACTAAAAATGAGGCTGTCACCATACGCACACGATTATGCATAAAACCGGTTGCGTTCAATTCACGCATTCCAGCATCAACCAACGGATAGCCAGTTTGGCCGAAACACCATTTTTTGAAATCTTCTTCATCATAACGCCACTTGACTGCGCTATATTTTCCTTTGAACTCTTTCTTAGTACTATCTGGAAAATGAAAGAGAATCATCATAAAAAACTCTCGCCAAATCAACTCACTTAGCCAGGTGTCATTCACCTTCAAAGCTTGGCTAACCAACTTCCGAACACTGACAGTTCCAAATCTTAAATGAACACTTAATCGGCTCGTACTATCCAGAGCAGGATAATCTCTATGCTCGTCATAGCTGATTAATGATGAAAAATCGATATCTTTTTCTGGAACTTGCAGATCAGAAGCCTCAAAACCAATTCTTTCAATGGTATAAGGTTCTGGGATTCTACCTTTCCACATCTTACTAAGCAAATCTTGTGAAGGATAAGGATTAGCCATGTCCACTGAAAATTGACTCAACCAGCGTTTCTTGTATGGGGTATAGACTGTATACGGATCGCCATTATCCTTTAAGACCTCATTTTCTTCAAAAATGACTTGGTCTTTAAACGAACGGAATTCAGCCCCCATCATACTCGCATTTTCATCAACTAACCAATCGCGTTTGACTGCTGCAGGCTCGTAGTCATTATTACAATATATTGACGATATCTCATACATTTTGATTATTTTTTGCCAATATTTAACTACATCACCATGGACTATCAAGATACCTCCAAGTCCCATTTCTCTCAGCTTAGCATCAAGCTCGTTAAGTCGCTGATGTATGAAATGGATTCTACGATCCTGCTTATCTGTCAACTTATCAAGTATTTCTGGATCGAATATGAAGACCGGTAGGACTTCATCATTTTCAGACAAGGCACGATACAAACCATGGTTATCTTCAAACCTTAAATCTCTTCTAAACCAAAACGCTGCTTTCTTCATTATCTCTCCATTTCTTAACAGAAATATATGAGCGTTTTGAACGTCTTTAATATTTTTCATAAAAAATTCGAGAAAAATTTAAAAAAGACCGGGCAATACCAAAACCACTGGCAGTCCATGGGGCAAGTAAACAAAGTGTGTAGATATAATTTTAAGGTGATTAAAATATGAAGTGCGTTCTCTTTTTTCTACTCTTACACTTCAATCTTGGAGCTGCTGAAAAGAAAATCTGTTTCAATGAACAAGTCAGGCCAATCCTCTCTGAAAAGTGTTATTTCTGTCATGGTCCAGATGCCGAAGATATAAAAGGTAAACTGCAGTTACATACCTTTGAACACGCCACTCAGGAGAGAACTTACAAAACCAAAAGTGGTAAAGTTAAAACCCGCGTGCCGGCAATTATTCCAGGTAAACCTCTAGAAAGTCTTATCTGGAAAAGAATGGTCACCGAAGATGAAGACGACATCATGCCTCCACCGGAAAGACATATGAAGGTCACCAAGAAAGAACTTGAGATCATCAAAAAATGGATTGAGCAAGGTGCGGATTACGAAACTCTTTGGTCCTTTAATCCCCTTCCCAAAAAAGTAGATGTTCCAGTAGTCAAAAACGCAACTATCAAAAATGAAGTCGACAATTACATCCAGAAAGCTCTTCATAAAGAGGGTCTAAAATCAGCTGCAGATGCCAGTGAAGATCTGCTCCTACGCAGACTTTACTTAAGTCTCACTGGACTTGTTCCGACACTTGAACAGATTGCCGAATTTAAGGCTGATAAATCTGGCAAGGCTTACGAAAATACCGTCGATAAACTTCTCAAATCACAAGCTGCTGCAGAGCACCTTACTGTAGATTGGATGGATGTCGCCCGTTATGCCGATTCCTATGGTTATCAGGTTGATCGCGGTCGCAATGTCTGGCCATATCGCGACTGGGTCTTGAAAGCTTTCAATAAAAATCTTCCATACGACCAGTTCATCAAACATCAACTGGCTGGTGACCTTATGCCAAATGCCGATGACGACATGCGCTTAGCAACGGCTTTTAACCGCATGCATATGCAGAAGAATGAAGGAGGCTCAGTCCCTGAAGAATTCCGCGTTGAATATGTAGCAGACCGCGCTCAAACTGCTGCAACGGCTTTCCTTGGCATAACTATGGAGTGCAGCCGTTGCCACGATCACAAGTACGATCCTATTTCTCAAGAAGATTACTTCAAAACTTTCGCCCTCTTCAACAACATCAATGAAGCAGGTCTCTACTCCTTCTTTACATCTGCAGTGCCAAGTCCAAGTATGCCGATTATGAATGATAAAGAGAAAGCAACACTGGCGACTAAACTTCAAGCCCAGAAAGCTGCGAAAATGAAGCTAGCTTCTGTCGCAGAACAGGAAAATGAAGCTTTTAAAAACTGGCAGAAAACCTGGAATGGTCAAATCTCACTAAAAGGTCTACAAGGCGATTTTGACTTTGAAACTGTTGATAAAAACAAGATCAAAAACAAAATTACCGGCAAAGCCGATCTGACTTTCAATACGCAATATTCTAAATCTACTGAAGGCCAAACTGGCAAAGGATTTGTAGTCGATGGCGATAGCTCACTTGACTTCGCTGACGAGATCCCCATGGAAAAGCACCGCGATTTCACCCTGAGTATTTGGGCCAATCCTGCAGAAGAATTTAAACGTTCAAACATCATCAGCCGCGGTAAAGGCTGGTACGATGCCGGTAGCCGTGGTTACGAACTGATGATCGAAGATGGCAAACTGACATTTGCAGTAGTGCACTTTTATCCAGGAAATGAAATCCGCATTCGCACTCAACAAAAACTGGCAGTTAATCAGTGGCAGCACATAACAGTCACTTACGATGGTTCTTCAAAAGCAAAAGGCATTAAGCTTTTCTTAAACGGTCAGCCTTTAGCAACAGATGTAATCTCGGACAACCTGACCAAGGAAATTTACTACAGCAAACACAATCCTAAAAAGAAGAAAAACTCTTCTAACAAGATCCGCATTGGCGCTCGATTCAGAGACAATGGTTTCAAACACTCGAAGGTCGACGGCTTTAGAAAATTTGACCGTCAATTGACTGCTCTGGAAGTCAGAGAAAACTTCCAGACTGGTACTAAACCAAAGAGCGATCAAGAGTTATTTGAGTACTACCTTGCGAACCACTCTGAAAAGCACGCTACGGCCTATAAAAACCTGCAGACAAAAAGAGCTGAATACAACGAGTACATGCGCTCGAGATTTCATATGATGATCATGGAGGAACTTCCTGAACGCCGCAAAACTTACGTACTTAAGCGTGGTCTTTACAGTGAGCCGGATTTAGATCGCGAAGTCGAACCTGGGCCTCCAGAAAAGATCTACCCATTTGGTCCGGAATACTCGCGTGACAGACTTGGTTTTGCCCAGTGGCTGACTCACCCGGAGCATCCACTAACTGCCAGAGTAACTGTGAACCGCTATTGGCAGATGATCTTCGGTCAAGGTCTTGTTACCACGACAAATGACTTTGGCATGCAGGGAGAATTCCCGAGTCACCCTGAACTGCTGGATTACCTTTCACGTTACTTCATCGACTCTGGCTGGGATTTAAAAGCTCTACTCAAGAAAATGGTCATGTCCCATACTTTCAGACAAGACTCAAATATGACTGCTGAGCTCAATGAAAAAGATCCAGATAACAAGCTTCTGGCTCGTGGTCCTTCAATCTACATGACTGCTGAGATGCTGCGTGATAACGCACTATTTGGCGGAGATCTACTAAGTACACAATTTGGTGGTGGCAGTGCTCAACCATACAATCCAAGTCGTAACAAATACCGCCGCAGTCTTTACACTCACTGGAAGCGCAATGATCCATCTGCAGAAATGCTGATCTTCGGTGCAGCGAGAAGACAAATTTGTTCAGTAAAGCGTGAAAAGACATCGACTCCACTACAGCCACTTGTTCTTATGAACAGTCCACAAATGGTCGAAGGTTCAAGAGCACTGGCAGTGAAAGTACTGGCGGATAAAAGTGAGGATCAAACCAAACTCAAAAAGCTTTACACCATGCTAACCAGTACAGAAGTAAATGCCGACCAGCTGCAGTTGCTGACGGAACTTCTTAAAGATCAACGCAGCTACTTCGCTAAAGAAAAAGCGACTGCTGACAAACTGATTAAAATTGGTAAGAGCAAACACAAAATTACTGAACCTCAAGAAGTGGCCACCTGGACAGTCATGGCCAACACCATCATGAACCTAGACTCATTCTACATGTTGCGATAAAGGAGATTTTAAAATGGATAGAAGAAACTTTATGAAACTTGGCGCTTCAATGAGTGCCGCTCAGGCTTTCAACCTTTACGCCAAAGAAAACTCCTTTGATCCGACCAAAGGAATTATGGGAAAACCTCACCATAAACCAAAAGCCAAGAGAGTCATTTACCTCTACATGGCAGGTGGGCCATCGCAGTTTGAGACTTTCGACAACAAACCGGTGATGACTAAGATGCATGGCAAAGAATTGCCAAAATCAGTCATTGGTAATACTCGTCTTACCGGCATGTCTGGCAACCAGTCTTCTCTACCGGTTGCTGCCAGCCCTTACAAATTTAAGAAGCATGGTGTGTGCGGTATGGAAGTCAGTGAACTTCTTCCTCACACAGCAAAGATTGTCGATGACATCGCCCTGGTCAAAACCATGTACACCGAAGCCATCAATCACGGCCCGGCCAACACTTTTATGCAGTGCGGTCACCAAATTGCCGGTCGCCCTTCCATCGGAGCCTGGTTGAATTATGGCCTAGGAACTGACAACCCGGATTTACCGCCATTTGTCGTTATGAAGACCAAAGGCCGTGGAGGTCAGCCACTTTTCGCTCGTCTTTGGGGAAATGGATTCCTGCCATCAGAATACCAAGGCGTCATGTTCCGTCCTGAAAATGATCCGGTTCTTTTCTTAAATAATCCGGCTGGTATTGCCAAACAATCCAGAAGACAGGTTCTCGATACCATTCAGAAAATGGAGAAGATCAAAAAGCAGCGCACTTTTGATCCGCAAATTGATTCCCGTTTAGCACAATATGAAATGGCTTACAGAATGCAAGGCTCTGTTCCAGAAGCTGTTGATATCAGCCAGGAAAGCGAAGAAACCCTCAAGCTTTACGGTAAAGATGTCATCAAACCTGGAACGTTTGCCAACAACTGTCTTATGGCCCGTCGTTTAGCAGAAAGAGGCGTGAAATTCATTCAGCTTTACCATCAGGGTTGGGATGCCCATGGTGGATGTCCGGGACAAATGAAATCCCGTTGTGGCGAAGTCGATCAGGCTTCTGCTGGATTAATCATGGACCTCAAAAAACGTGGACTTCTTGAAGATACCCTGGTTATCTGGGGCGGCGAATTTGGCCGTACGGCTTACTCACAAGGTAAAATGTCAGCAACTAATTATGGACGTGATCACCACCCTGCCTGCTTCCCAATGTGGTTTGCCGGCGGTGGCATCAAAGGTGGTACAGTCTATGGGGAAACCGATGACTTCTCATACAACATCGCCTCCAAAGAGAAGATGCATATCCACGACTTCCACTCGACAATCCTCCACCTGCTAGGGATCAACCACGAACGCCTTACATTCAGATTCCAGGGACGAAACTTCCGCCTGACAGATGTTCATGGTCACGTAGTGAAGGAGATTTTAAGTTAGAGAATGAACTCATAATCTAAAAGTCTTTCCCTGACCTCCGTGTTCTTCGAGCTCTCTGTGGTAAATAACATTGATCTCAAACCACGAAGAGCACCGAGTTAACGAAGAAATTGATTCTGAATTTATGGGTTAGGAATATTAAAACTCAGGATTCTTAAGGAGCACGCTCCTTGAGCAGGTTTGGGCAGTGCCCAATTAAATCAATTAATATAGCCTCCGGCGGCTGCCGAAGTCGGCAGAGGCTTGGATTGAAATACTCAGGATTCTTAAGGAGCACGCTCCTTGAGTGGGTACGGGCAAAGCCCGGCATACAATTTTTAAAAAGGTAAACAATGAAAAAATTATTATTATTCGCAATGCTCTCAGGAGCGGTATTAGCAGATGACCCGGCTTCAGGTCACAAACATGGCAATGCTGTAGAAAAAATTCAAGATGGTGAAATTCTTGGTCATGGTCAGTATAAATACAAAGTCCATAAGAGTTGGGGGCAGCTCGATAAAGCAAAATTCCCGGTCAAAAACTGTCATGCCATGGTACAGCTCAAGGACGGTAACTTCATCGCTCTACTCGATGACAACAAACACAACCTTTTGAAGTACAGTCCGGATGGTAAATTATTGAAAGCCTGGCTTAAAGAGTATCCTGGTGCTCATGGCATAGAATACTTTGAAGAAGATGGCAAAGAATATTTCATCATCGTCGATGGCGGCTGGGCAGTGCGTGAAGGTAAGCAATACCGTGAAACAGGTCGTGTCGTCAAAACTACTGTCGACGGGCAAGTCGTATTTGCCTTTGGGCATCCACAAACAGTTGGAGCCTATGAACCGGGACAAAGATTCATGCCTTGCGATGCTGCAGTAGCGCCAAATGGCGATATCTATGTCGCTGACGGCTACGGTTCACAATGGGTTCTGCGTTACGATAAACATGGACGTTTCATCAATAAATTTGGCGGCGCATCAGATCCTGATCCAAATGCCAGACTAAGTGGCTCTCATGGAGTTTCAATCGATACCCGCGATCCACAAAACCCTAAAGTGATCGTCAGCTCAAGAAGTGCCAACAAACTAAAAGTATTTACAATGGATGGCAAATACCTTGAAACAATCGATCTTCCTGGAGCCTATGGTGGACAGGCAGTCGTCCAAGGCGAAAACCTCTACGTCGGTGTTTGCTGGTCCAAAAAAGATGGCACCGGTAAGAAAATGAAAAACTCCGGCTTCGTTATTGTCATCGATAAAAATAACAAAGTCGTCTCATGCCCTGGTGGCAGCACCCCTGAGTACAAAAATGGCAAACTGCAGCCAATGACTCAAGCTTCCGAAACTTTCCTGCACGTCCACGACCTCTGCGTCGACCGCGATGGCAACATCTTCGTCGTTCAATGGAATGCCAAAGGAGCTTACCCAATCAAACTTGAACTTATGAAGTAATTGATTTCTATAAACCACGAAGAACAGAAGAAAAAGAAGAAAGTAAAGATCTATACCCACAAGACGTAGCTTTGAAGGACTTCCTAAAAGGTGTTTTTCTCCGCGCCTCTGCGGCTCCGCGTGAGACATATCTTTTGAATAATTCTGGTACTTTCACAGGCTGTAAACGTTTCGTCAGATGATTGTAAATACTTCTAAAAATAACAGTGGTTAGATCAATATCAGAGTCCATGCAGCATGCCCATGACCTCTGTGTTGACCGCGATGGCAATATCTTCGTCGTTCAGTGAAATGCTAAAGGAACATATCCAATCAAACTAGAACTTATGAAGTAATTGATTTATGTAAACCACAAAGGACAGAAGTGAAAGAAGAAAACAACCCTTCCAATACTTAGAATCTTCGTGCTTAAGAAAAAGATAAGAAACCACGAAGAGCAAAAGATAAGGAAGTTTTTGAAAAGCATTACCTAGACAATCGTTTTAATCAGTAATCATGGTAAAAAGCTATCTAGTTATCTCTGCGTTACTCCGCGATCTCTGCGTGAGAACCTTTCATTTAATCACGCTGAGGACGGAAAGAATCGCAGAGGGGTACTAGAAAAAAGTCTTGAAATCCTGCTGGGAGCTCCGCAAAATTTGCAGCATACACCACTTACTTCGTGGTCAAATCTATTCAACTCCCTCGAGAAACGACGGAATCAGCTTTTTCAAAAAGGAGTCTTTTAAGCCAAGCTTGCGGACATTTTCCTTATACTCATCAGCTGACTGTTTGAAATAAAGCCTTGCTTTCTCTAACTCTCTAAAATAAGTGGAGAGTAAACTCTGGCAGTGTTCATACTCATTACCTACTTTTTTAAGGTAAATTGGTTTGAGCGAATAAAACTCTTCTTTAATAAACCTATTTTCTTCTTTTGAAAAAACTGGCGATAACCCATTCTGCCTAACTATAGAAACATGGTAATGTTTGTCATTATAGGTTAACTGCTTCTCAAGGATTATTTTTAAAGTCCCTCCCTTATAAGCTTTTTTTAGATATTTTTCATAAGGGGTTTTAAACTCATTCTCAGCTTTTAGATCTAAAATGTAATCTTGATTAATTTCAAATTCCAATACTATATTTAATTCTTCTAAACTAGGGTAGTAAATATCGTATTTTTTATATAGTTCATACTGTATTGTTTCCAATAGCAGGTCGTGCTCACCTTCAGCTTTCAAAATTCCCTTTTTAAGCATAGCTAATCTTTCTTTTCTAACTTTAGCGTGATAAACCAAAGGCTTACTATTTCCAGGCCTTTTAAAATCAAGAGGATACTCTACTCCGGATAATTTCTGTATTTCAACAGCTTCATTATACTTCATTCTCTTTGCTGAAATTTTATTCAACTCTGTCCTGACATCTTCAACATAAGAACCAGCTGTCCATTGCCACTTACCATCATGATTTTTAAAAAGCTTTTGTCTGAAAAGTATTGGCCTGAAATTAGCTATGAAATGCGCGTCATCTCGATTTGCATTGGGAATGACCTTGGGATAAGTCATCAGATCAACCAAGTATGTATTTTCTTTTTGCGCATATCCCCAAATAAGAAAAGTTGCTCTTTGCCTATCAAAATATTTAAAGAGGTAACTTCTTTGATAGTCATTTTTAAGAGTCTCAGGATAGATCTTATCGAAGCTTTCTTCATTACTCAATGACTCAACAAAGAGCTTTAACTGAACGTCAAATTCAGTCATAACCGGTCTCTTCGATTAAGATAGGTTTAATGTTGGAGAACCTGGAGGAGCCAGAAAAACAATCTGCCATCCAGAGTCTAACTCGTAGTCTTTGTTAGAATACTCTTCACCTGAACAAAGGAGGGTTATCGCAAAAAATACGCACCAAAATATTCGCCCAATCATTAGAGTTCTCCCTTATTCAGTTCTATTTCAACATAGCATTGCTCATTTCAACTACACACTAAATGCAAACATTCTCTAGATACGAAAAAGCCCCATGGCCGAAACCATGGGGCTTATATAATTCAAATTATTAGATTACTGAACGACAGCGTCGTAACCTGCGTCATTTTTAATTTTTGCTAAAGCAGTATCCAGATTAAACTTCTCTTTATCGCCAATTTCAATTACAACCGTTCTAGTTGTTGGAGTTGTAGTCAGAGTCTTAATTCCCGGAAATTGATAAAGAGCTTTCTTTATTTTCTTAGCACAACCACCACAGTCCATTTTCTCGACTCTCAAGACAACAGCATTTTCAGTCGACATTGGCTTAGCAGCTATTTTATCATGAGAATGATCGTGACCATGCTCACCTGGAGCGTGATCATGTCCAGCGTGACTGTCTGCCGGCTTTGCAGTTGTAGTACTTTCTTTAGCTGATTCGCTGCAACCAACTACCAAAAAAGCAACTAGTAAAAAAGATAGAAATTTCATCTTACAAACATCCTTAAATTAAATTTGCTTAAACAGAATATAAAACACTTTTACTCAATTAAAGGCTTATGACCCTGAATCATCGAATTAGTTCTGTAAAAATATAAACTCCTTAAGCCAAAATAAAGTTCTCATTATCATGAATACTTGTTTAACTTATGAAATCATACTCTTGATGACGTCAACTGACTCACCAAATTCTTTCTTGCTTGATCTATTGATGTTATTTTATCGAAACTGGCCTGAAGACTCTTTATGTGATCGGTCATCAACATTGTCTGTTCTTCCTGTGCATTAACTGATTGAGAAAGGCTTGCAAATTGGTTTTCAAAATCACTTATTGATTTGTGAATCTCTGCTGCAAAGTCACTGCTATTGGCAGCCAAAACACGTACATCATTGGCTATTACCGCAAAAGCACTTCCAGCTTCTCCAGAACGTGCAGCTTCGATTGACGCATTAAAAGACAAAAAACGCGTCGTTTCTGCTATATCAGATAAACCACTTAGCTGCTGAGTCATAATTTTTGTATGATCTGCAAGCTTACTAATATCGCTTATCACCCTTTTACTTTCTTGTGAGATACGCTCAATTGCTGCTGAAATCATTATCGTTATGTCATTTGACTCATGAGTCTGTTCTTCTAAAAAGACTCGCCGTTCTTCACTCATTTTTTCTCTCTCAGAGAGATCCTCTAACAGCTTTTCTGTCTTATGCCTTTCTTGTTCGATTTGCTTTAAGTTATCTACATTTTTTAGAACTTCCTGCTCACTTTTCATCAAGGCAGCCCTTGCTTCATCCTTAGACATTTCAGCCTCTTTTAAAGCACATTCTAACCCAGCCTGAGAATTCTCCAGTTTCTCAAGAGATAGTTCAACTTTAATTTTTGCAGTCTCTGCTATCTCACGTTGTAAATCACTCTCTTTCAAAGAATGCTTGATTGTTTGAAGCATGGCATTATAACCTTCCGCCAAATCTCCCATCTCAGTACCTTTCTGATACTCCATTTCGTCACATTCAAAAACATCTTTACCACTCTTCACATCGTTCATTGAACGAGCTAAATCCAACAATGTCGATCTAACTCCGTGTTCACTGACATTTAAACCAACAATTTCAGATTCTAAGTCAATTCTCAGTCCCCAGTAACGCTTAATAAATTTTAATAAAATCCATGAAACTGTAAAAACCCATATAAAACATGAGACTACACCAACCGCTTGAATCCCCAATTGCTTGAAAATAGCCTCATTATCAGTAAATACTGGAAAAATAAAAGTACCCCATGCACCACATATTCCATGAACAGTTACTGCGCCAACCACATCGTCTAACTTTAAAGTATTTTCAATCCACAATACAGCTATGTAACTTATTGCACCTGAACTTAAACCTATTAAAACTGCTCCTAGTGGGCTTACTGCATCACATCCAGCTGTAACTCCAACTAAACCAGCAAGGACTCCATTAATAATGAACTGTGGCTCAGGTAAACGTAAATGGCCTAACTTCCAACTTAATATCATGGCAGGAATACCTCCAAAACTAGCAGCAAGTAATGTATTAAAACCAATTGTTGCTATGAGGTCACTGGCTCCAAGGGTACTGCCACAATTAAAACCGAACCAACCAAAAATCAGCAACAAACCACCGAGGTAAGCTGAAAGAATTGAATGTGGAGGAAGTGCTACAGACTTACCATTTTCATCGTACTTACCTGTTCTGGGACCAATAATTATGATAGCTGCTAACGCAACCCACCCCCCGGTAGAATGGACTACTGTTGAACCGGCAAAATCCAGGAATCCTAATTGACTCAACCAACCGCCTCCCCAAACCCAGTGCCCAAAAACTGGATAAATCAAAGCCGAAACTATTACGCTCAGAATTAAGTAATCCAAAAACTTGGCCCGGCCTGCTATAGCACCAGAAGTTATAGTCGCTGCCGTTCCACAAAAAACTGCTTGAAAATAAATATATTTGCATCCCAGGGGGTTTCCGGATGAAGTAAAAACTGGTCTGAACCAATAATCCCCCACTCCAAATAGTCAGCCCCAAACATGATTCCATAACCTACTAACCAGTAACAACCTACAGCTAGAATAAAGTCACAGATATTCTTTATGGCAACATTTACAGAGTTTTTGGCTTGAGCCATGCCACTTTCCAAAAACATAAAGCCGGCTTGCATCAAAAAGACCATAGCCGTACAAATAAGAACCCAGACATAATCTAAATTAGTATGAACTTCTTCTTCAGTTTCCACTTCCTGAGCCCCTAATGTATGAACCAACAGAAATGAAAGCACTCCCAAATAATATTTCATCTTATTAAACCATTAACTTAAAATAGGATAAACGCGTACTCATAATTTATGCCAACTCCACTTCTATTTATCAAAATAAAGCACATAATTTCACTCTTAACCCGCAAAAAGGATAAAATATCAAAGGCTCATGGCCACAACATACCTGAAAGCGCCCATCTTCCTTTTTGTTCTCGAAGATTTTCTATTTCACGAAATCTACAACCCTTTTACAAAACTGTTACATAACAGCTCTGGAGTGTGTCCTTAAAATGAGTTAAGTTTAAATCAACAACTTGAAAATAGGCTGGGGGTTAGCCTGTTAGAGAAGATTTAATTTTAAGGAGAGAAAAAATGCACAAATTAGTATGGGTCATGTGTATTTTCATAGGACTGAACTTAGCAGCAGAACCAATTACTGTTGCTGTTACGGATATAGAAGTTAAAGGGTTCTTCGCGCGTTGCTGTAAAATAGCCTGTTAGAAGTCGCTAAAACTAACGCCTTCCCTCAAGGATGTTAACGGCATAAAGCCACTCGCTTCGCTCGTTATTTATACGGGATCATTCTTGCGCTACAGTTGTTCTCCTGCGGAGTACTTCGCCAGCGGGTATAAACTTTAATTTCCTTTTAAATAATTAAGCTGATTGCATAGTATAATTCTTAATCACTACAAAAAGAGGTCACTATGTCAATCAGCTTACTTCAACATACAC
>JAKVBD010000087.1 GCA_022446985.1 Lentisphaerales bacterium | reverse complement strand
GGATATATATCGAAAATTAGGTATCAAGAATCCACTGAGAGATAAAATATATTTAGCAACGAAAACCAAAATGTAGTGCCTAATAAAAATACGGACGTTGACTATTAAGCACTTATAAATATTTCGGGGAAAGATGGGTTAGAAGAGTTAATCACTCTAGAGCTGACAGAATCCGGTAGTCATATTAAAGATCAGGTTTTAAAAGCTATAGTGGATAAAGCCCGAGAATCTGAGCCCGATAAGCGTTACGAGTCTGTTGAAGCTCTTCACTACGATGTAAATAGATTCCTCAGCGGCTATAGCACTACAGTTGAAAATGCCGGTTTCTTAAGAGAAGCCAAACTCTTCATCAGACGAAATCCTGCTCCTTGTATCATAAGTATGTTTTTGATCAGTGTTCTAGTGATAGTGACAATTGGTTTCATTGACCAAATACAAACCAGTAGGAAAGAAGCTGAGGAGGCATTAGAAAAAGATCTGATGGAAAAAGCGACTGCTGAGAAGCAGTTAGATAAAAATGCCGACGAAGCACTCTTTCTAGCCCGTCGTCTCTCTGAACCGGTCTACATGAATCCAAAAGTTTTTAAAGAGTCTATAGAAGAGTCTGAAAGACAACTTGAGTATGTCATCAAACAAAAACCACCTATGGATAATATATCCTGGGGAAAACAAGTTTGGGTTAGATTTATCATGCAAGATTTTAAGGGCGCGATGAAGATCATTCATGAAAACCCAACTCCTCGAAATGTTCATTCTTTGGTCCCTCTCGTAAAAAAATACTTATCTAACACCAACAGTGAAGGTTGCTTCGATACACCTGTTATGTGTGAACTTATAAAAGACATGTATAACTCCTATGCATACCAACCCAAAAGCATTATTTACCGTATGCTTATCTACGATATGTATAGGAACCGTTCTACTGAAGAGAAGATCAAGATCATTAAAACACTGATTGAATTAAAAAACGGTCTGAATTCAGTAGATAAAATAAATTATGATCCAACAACAGAGGCCTTAGAAATCTCTGGTAAAAATATCAAAGCCCTCAGACTAATGGGCGGAGATGATCAAAAGTTTTCTTTTGTAAACTACCTTGATCCTAAAAAGTTGATAATCAAAGATACAAAAATTAGCGGATTCCATGGACTTGGTATTCTGAATGTTCAAGTATTAGATATATTGGGGCTTAGCGAGTTTAAATACTTTCAACATTGTAAGGAAATGAATGGCTTGCAAAAAATTCTTGTAAAGCCAAACCAACTAACGAATAAACAACGAAAATTGATTCCGAACAATATATCTATCATCGAAAAACCTGGCTCTTAAACGCCTCCTGCTGGCCTGGTATATAAACAGCACCGGCGACAAAAGAGTTTTCATTCACCAATTGAGTTTTACTTCGAGCAGAAGCAAGATCATCAAAAAATAACATCGACGCTTTATCTACGTGTCTCGTGTGAGTTTTACAATGAACTGCATGACTACTATGCATTTTAATGAAGTAATATGTTTTCCCAGTTGAATCCCCAAAACTATCACCTGTTGCTTTCTCTTTAGCTGGAGAATCAATTTTCATTGGGTTTCATACATAACTTTCATTTAATTTCACTGTTTGGTATGCATCAATATTATTCCAATTGTAATAGGCCGTCATCCCATAAGTATATCAGCTATTCAGGTTTGTCTCTGATATTGTCCAAGGCAAAGCTGGACAAGAAAATACATGATTGACTTGCACTAATTCTGACTTGGGTAGAAACTCACCTTTAATCAGTTCCTTTGACCAAAACTTTTTTCCCCAGCCAAAATCTAGCTGTGGATATTAATTGTTATTTTGAGAAGCGAAAGAGGTTAAAGCGATACCAACTTGCTTATTGTTACTCAAACAAACTGCCTGTTTTCCACTTTCACGGACTTCACTTGATCTTGGTAAAAGTATGCATGCCAACGTAGAAATTATTACTGTAACAACGACCAGTTCGAGTAAGTTAAAATTTCTTTTCATAATTCATTCCCAACTCTTAACACTTTTAAGGAATATCCAAGGATTGATGCCTAATCATAACAGACTATCCAAAAAATATGAATACAAATGTTAAGATTCCTTCTTCGCTTCCTGATCTTACCTCTGACCAAAAAATCAATTAAAGGAAAGATATGTTCAAAAACTTAACTCTCGGATTCATCGGTGCCATAACCTTAACAACAGCCTGTACATCGAATAAAGGATATGGAGAATTAATATTTGAAGATCGTTTTGAGAGAGTGGAGTCTCAAGAAAAACTAGATGAGCCCGGCAATCAATGGACGACCAGTAGTAACAAGACAGCCTATGGAGAGAAACAGGTCGACTTACGCGACGGTTACATGCACATCTACACTCACAAAAAAGCCTGGCATGCGACTTCTGTACGGCACTCATTTGAATTTAAAGATGGATCAATAGGATTAAAGGTTAAATTCTACGATGAGAAAGATTCAATTAGATTAAACTTTACTGATATGGGAGAAAAAAGTGTTCATGCTGGACATTTATTTACCGTTGAAGTTAATCCTTCACAAGTAAAAATGACAGACCTTAAAACAGGGATAATGAATAAAAAAATCGCTAAAGCCAGGAAAGCAAAAAAGTTAACTAAAGAGCAACAAGAAATGCTTAAAACTAAATCAACTTCATTTAAGAATACTCTTGAGGTTGGTAAATGGCATGATGTGCTTGCCACTGTTAAAGGTGATGAAGTTTTTTGTTCTGTAAATGATCAGTTAATTGGTTCATTTAAATCTCCAGGAATAGCGCATGATAATAAAACTTTGATTCGTCTCTTGGTTCCAAACAAAGTCAGTGTCGATGACGTAAAAATCTGGCGTCTCAATTAAACTTATGTGTGGTGGTTAGCCGTGAGTTTCTTAAGCTCATGGCTTTTTTGGTTTGCCCAGCAAAGCTGGACTACCCGCTCGGTTGAAAGAAACTGAGGCCACCCCGAGAAGGGGGAAGACAATCCGAATCGCAAGGGATTTGCAGTTACTTGGCAGGGTCTGAAGGCAGCGATAGGAAGTAAGGTGGCCGGAATGCAAGTGAACCTGCTTCGGCACATTAGGAGGTTGAGTCTGCCAAATAAGACGAAGGCCAATACCTTCTCAGACCTAATGTGTGATTGAGGTCGGTAAACCTTACAGGGATCCAGTGTATTAACTGGGGATGCTCTGTATTATCCGTTTTTTTTACGGTAAAGCGAAATCAAGAGGCGACTCAAGATTAGCTTAAGTAGTGCAGGGAGTCAGATGATTCCATAGTAGTGCTAAAATCTCAGCCTGTGAAAACTGGTAACAGTGTGGAGGACAAAACTGAGATGATCTGCGAACTAAGTTTGCAGGAGCCATTGGAGATGCCAAAAGCGCCACTGGTTGCGAAGAGATGAGGTATGTGTGAAATGATAATGAAACTATGTCATTTTCATTTAAGAAGGACACGAAGACATCGGCAGATGTGGTGTCTTAAGTTCGGAAATCGGTGAAACTGGATCTAGGCTTAAGCCCGTCCATGAGAGTAGCCGGTAATTTTAAAAGTACATTGCCTTGAGCTAGAAGGCTTTTAAGTGCAGATGAAGGCCTCATTCTTATGTGGGAATCATGATGGAAGAATCAATAGAAATGTCAAGTAAGCTAACCTACTACAGCCTGTATTCAAGGTTACTGTCAGAGTCCAGCCTTTTGTCTGCCTTTGGCAAAGTAAAGAAAGCTGATGGATCTGCTGGAATAGACAGCCAGTCAACGGCGGCCTTTGCTTCGAATAGGGATGATGAAATACGTTTACTTCTCAGTGAACTGAAAACCAAGAGTTATCGCCCTTTGCCGGTTCTTCGGGTTGAAATACCCAAGGATAATGGCGGAGTCCGTCAGCTTGGAGTCCCTGCAGTTCGCGACCGAGTAGTTCAACAGGCTTTGTTGGACATACTCCAGCCAATCTTTGAGGAAGACTTTCATCCCTCGAGTTATGGTTATCGACCTGAGCGCAGTTGTCACCATGCGATTACTAAAACTCAACTCTTTATTCGTAAATATGATATGAAACATGTTGTTGATATGGATTTATCCAAGTGCTTTGATACTTATGGATCATGAGCTGATAATCAAGTGTTTTGCTAAGCGTGTTAAACACAGCAGTATTCTTAGATTGTTAGAGCTCTTTCTTAAGAGTGGCGTGATGAGTAAGTAAAAATTCGAGGCGAGTGAACTTGGCAGTCCTCAGGGAGGAGTTATCAGCCCCTTGGTTGCGAATGTTTACCTCAATGAGTTTGATCAGGAAATGATGAAACGTGGGCATCGAATAGTGCGTTATGCCAACGATATCCTGATTTTCACTCGTTCAAAAAGCGCTGCAGAGAATGCCCTTTGTCAAGCAAGAGTAATTCTGGAAGATGACTTGAAGCTGACTGTGAACCAAGAGAAAACCCATCTTACTCACTCAAGCTCAGAGACCAAATTCCTTGGAGTTATCATTTTTAGCAGCTATACCAAGGTACAGCCTAAGAAAATCAACGGCTTTAAGGAAAAGGTGAAGAACCGGAAATACCTATGAAATATGTCAAAAATCAGCTTTATGAAGGTGTTGTTGTTAAATCTACAAAGGTCTTGATTGTTCATGATAATAAGATAAATCAAAAAATATTGAAAAAGATGTTGGCTAACATGTCCATCGAATCAGACATCGCTGTAAATGGTTTTGAGGCAGTTAAAGTGTTTGGAGAGAATGAGTACACTCTTGTTCTTATGGATTTAATGATGCCATTATATGAATGGTTATGAAGCGACAGAAAAAATCTTAGAAATGAATCCAGGTGCTCAAATTGTCACAGTTATTGCGCATGATACCGTTGATCAAATGGAAAAATGTTTAAAGTCCGGGATCAAAGACTTCATACCTAAAACGGTCAATGTTAAGAAGCTAAGAGCTATTTTAAATAGAAAATTAATCTTCTTTTCTTTTCAGCTTTAAATCTGTCACTTGAACAAAGACAAATGGTGATATGACTAGACACTTGAATATCGGTTTTTCTTTATGCCACTTTTCTACTTCGAGGCCGTCTGGTCTTTTGATTAATTCTTCTTTGATATAGCGGTCTACAGTGCCTTGCTCATTCTTGGCGACAGAAACGCAAGTGTCGACAAAATCGAGAGTTTCGTGGATGATAAAAAGGTTATCGCGAACAAAGTGGAAGTGCAACATTTTCCAATCTGCAATATCGACATCTTTGCTAAGCTTTTCTTTGAGAGATTTATCTTGTTCTGACATAGCTTTTTTCCGGCCAATATGAGTTGTAAGCTTTATAAATCAAGTTCGACCTAAAGTTCATTTTTAACGCTTTTCAAATGTACCATTCATTTTAAGGAATTATATGTAAAGGATGAATGATTTAGAAAAACATAAAAAGCTTATGAAGACTGCAGGCGCAGCTTCGGTATTAGTAGCAATAACTTTGATTATCGTAAAAGTTGTAGCCTGGAATAGAACATCTTCTGTTTCTATCTTTGCTTCCTTAATTGATTCAGGAATGGATGCTCTTGCTTCAGTTATCAATCTTATTGCGATTCGCTATGCTTTAGAGCCTCCAGATCATCAACACCGTTATGGTCATGGTAAAGCCGAGGCTATTGCCGGTTTAGCTCAAGCCAGTTTTATTTCAGGTTCTGCAGTAATCCTTTTACTAAATGTTTTTGATCGTTTGATGAATCCCAGAGAACTACAAAATATTGATCTGGGGATCAGTGTCATGTCAGTTTCTTTGGTATTAACTATCCTGTTGGTTCTATACCAAAGACGTGTTGCGAAAGTTACGGGGTCAACGGCATTGAAGGCAGATGCTTTACATTATTTAACAGATATTCTCTCAAACGCCGCCACAATTCTCGCTTTGTATCTGGCTACAATTGGCTGGGGAATTCTAGATGTGATAATTGGTTTTGGTATAGGTTTATATATCTTGCATTCAGCGTGGGAGATTGTCACGGAGTCTTTAAATATGCTTTTGGACAGTGAGTTGCCGGATGAAGTCAAAAAGAAGATTTCAGAAGTCGTTTTGTCACATGAAAAGGTTTATGGTTTTCATGATTTGAGAACACGTAAAGCTGGTATTCAGCAATACGTGCAGTTTCATTTAGAGTTGGAAGATGAGCTGACTATCATTGATGCTCATGTCATAAGTGACGAAGTTGAGGAGCTTATGATTAAAAACTTTCCAAATACTGAGACAATCATCCACATCGACCCGAAGTCTGTTTATGAAAGGAAGGCTCGTGAAGGCTTCAATGAAACCTGGGGACAAACGATAAGTAAGAAAACCTAAACGTCTTCTTTTGTTTTATCATTCAGAGTTATGTCTGAAATAACCATGTCTTTGTCGACTGCTTTACACATGTCGTAGATTGTGATCAGGGCTACAGATGCTGCTGTCAATGCTTCCATTTCAACACCGGTTTTCCCGGTGCAACGCACTAGAGTATCAACTTTTATGCCTGTTACAGTGTACTCAAAGCTCACTTTGATTTTTTCAGTAAGGAGTTGGTGGCAAAGTGGTATAAGGTTGGAAGTTTGTTTAGCTCCCTGAATTCCGGCTATTCTGGCAGTGCTTAAAACATCCCCTTTTTTGAGGTCATTATTTTGAATTAATTTGAGAGTATTTTCATGCAAATGAATGAAGCCAGAAGCTGTAGCGGTGCGCTTTTGGGCACTTTTGTCACTTATGTCTACCATGCTGGCCTGTCCATTCGTGTCGATATGAGTTAGGTTTTTGTTGTTTAAGTTGCTCATTTTTATGGCCTTATAGCATTAGTCTGGTCTATGTGGTAGTCTGTTTGAAATAGTCACTTCTTGACGCTATTGTATCTATCCATTACAAATTTTCAATGAACTTAACTTAATTAGAGCGGCATAATGCTTAAAGATACTGTAGGCGATATACTCAAGTCAGTTACTGACTCGATTCTCAATCACGAGGAAGTTGGTGGTATATTAAATAAAACAGTCTCTTTGATTAGCCAAAAACTCAAAGTTGAGTCTTGTAGTATCTATACCTATGATCGAGGCAGCGATTGTCTCATGTTGACCGCTTCAGAAGGCTTTTCCAGTAATGCCATCGGTCTTAAAATAGAACTGAATGAAGGTATTACGGGTCATGTATTTACGACGCGCCGACAAATCAATATGGCGCATCCTGAAAATCATCCATCTTACAAATATTTTAAGAAAACTGGTGAAGAGCGTTTTCACTCTTTCCTTGGTATTCCGATGATGTCTGGTAATAGCTGTGTTGGTGTTTTGAATATTCAGTCTGCTAAGAAGACTCGTTTTCATGAAGATATAGCAGACATGGCGATTAATCTTGCATCGCAGTTAGCCATAGTTGTAGCCAATGCAGATGTTGAAAAAGTTTTCAGTGATCATAGCTCAAATGAAAAAGAGAAAACTCATCACCAGTTGGGTAATACAGATATTCCGATATCCGGAGTTGCTATTTCAAAAGGTGCGGTTTACGCACCAATTTTCCTCTTACAGTCAGATGACTTCTGGAAAAATATTGAAATGCTAAAAATCAAAAATGTTGAAAAAGAGATAGCCAGGTTGCTTGAGGCTATCGAGAGCGCCAAAAAAGAAACAATTTCTATTCAGGAAAGAGCCTCACAAGTTTTCATAGAAGCTGATGCATCGATATTTTTTGCACAGCTGCTTTTTCTAGAAGATCCGAATTTTGTGTCGGACATTAAAGACGGTATTCAGAAAGAAAACCTTGAAGCCGCCAGTTCAGTCAAAGCAACTGTTGAGAAGTATATGCAGAAATTCCGCTCCAGCAATGATAGCCAATTGCAGGAGAGAGTCATCGATTTGATGGATGTTGGCCTCAGGATAGTTCATTTTCTGATAGATTCCGATAAGAGTTTATTTCCAACAGATGACATGAAAATGATTTTTGTCGGTGATGACATTATGCCATCTGACCTAATGAGAGTATCAACAGAAAATATTTTAGGTATAGCCTGTTCGTTTGGTGGTAGTACTTCACATGCCGCGATTTTAGCCAGGTCTCTTTCAATTCCAGCTGTTTTAGGGCTCGAACACTTGATGGATAAATGTACGACTGGAGACAAAATGCTCATCGATGGAGATGAGGGGCTGGTGATTTTAAACCCGGTCAATTCAACTCTTAAGAGATACAAAGAGAAGCTTGATCACTGTTCTCTGGAAATTCACGAAGAAGATACTTCTCAGCCAGCTGTTACTTTGGATAAAAAACGTATTCAAGTCCTTGGAAATATCTGTATGGTGAGTGACATCAACCAGTTGCAAAAGTATCAGAACGACGGTGTCGGTCTATATCGCTCAGAGTTCATGTATATGATTCATGAAAACTTCCCTTCTGAAAATGAGCAGTACCGTATTTATCGTTCGATTGCCAAGATGTCGAATCCAAATCCAGTTACTATGCGGGCCTTGGATATTGGTGGAGATAAGCCTCTAAAGTATTTTGAGCATCCCGAAGAAATGGATCCTATGCTGGGCTACCGTTCGATACGCATACTTTTAAATCATAGAGAAATTTTTGAGCCGCATCTTAGAGCAATGCTGCGTGCCAGTCAGCGTGGTAATATCAAAATCCTTTTTCCAATGGTTGCTCACTATGAGGATATAGTGGCTGTTAAAGGGGTTCTTGCCGAGATTATGGCAGACTTGAAATCATGGTATGGCGCTAACTTCAGTCAGCCTCCTATTGGAGCTATGATTGAGATGCCTTCAGCAGTCTGGCAGATAGAAAGTATCTTGAAGGAAGTCGATTTTGTCAGTATAGGAACAAATGACTTGGTGCAGTACATGTTTGCCGTAGATCGCGGTAATGGTAGTGTAAGTGATTACTTTAAGCCAATGCACCCGATAATTATCAGTGCGTTGAAGCACATTATAAAATCAGCTCAGCGTATGAAGAAGGGGGTTTCAGTCTGTGGCGAAATTGCCGGAAATCCACTTTACACACCTATACTTTTAGGGCTTGGTTTGACAGAGCTTAGTATGCCACCACAGGCAATCAGCAATGTTAAGCCGATCATTCGCAACGTTAAAACTAAAGATTGCCGAGCTTTAGCTAAAGAATTACTGAAAATGCAAACTGAAGAAGATGTTCACTATGCTGTGAGTGCCTTTTTGGAAGATCGCAACTTATTGCCTTCTTGAATAAAGACATAAATTCTTCTCGGAGATAGCACTTTTCGGGGTATGCGCTAAATTTCCATGCATAATTTATAGCGAATAATTTAATTCACGGGAATACAATGAATCCATTAGCTGAACAGTTAAATAGTGATATTCAGTCTGAGAATCCTTATGTTTATGAGATTCTGTCTGATTTCGGTAAAAGAATTTTCTTCCCAACTGCGGGAATCCTGGCACAGGCGGGCGATGCTAAGAAAAATGCTCACCTTTATAACGCAACGATCGGTATAGCGACTGAAGGCGGTAAGGCAATGGGGCTCGCGAGTATTACTGAGCAAGTCAACCTTGACCAACACAGTTACCTTCCATATGCGCCGTCTCCGGGTGTGCCTGCTTTGAGACAAAAGTGGCAGGAACTACAACTTCAGAAAAATCCTCAAATGAAAGAAGTTTCTACTAGCTTACCTGTTGTGACAAATGCTTTGACTCACGGTATTTCTCTAACTGCTTCTCTTGTCATGAACTCTGGTGATAAAGTTCTTCTTTCTGATCACTTCTGGGGTAACTACAATCTTTACTTTGGTGCTACTCTTGGCGCTCAAATTGGCTTTTTCAGTCTTTTTGATGAAGATGGTGAGTTCAACCACGCTTCGTTCAAAGAGTCTTTAATCAGAGAAACTGCAGATGTCGATAAGCTGACGGTCATTCTAAACTTCCCAAATAACCCAACTGGTTACTCTCTTCTCTCTAAAGATGTTGAAGGTATTGTTAACAGTCTGAAAGAAGTTGCTGATTCAGGTAAGAATATCTGTGTGATTTGTGACGATGCTTACTTTGGTCTTTTCTTTGAAGAAGAAGTCCTTAAAGAATCTCTTTTTGGTTATGTCGCAGGTGCTCATCAGCGTATTCTTGCTGTGAAAGTTGATGGTGCGACTAAAGAAGACTACGTTTGGGGTCTTCGTTGTGGATTCTTGACATTTGCTTCTAAAGGTGCCGGCGAAAAAACCTATAAAGCTCTTGAGCAGAAAGTGGGCGGAGCTATACGTGCGACTGTTTCAAATATTTCGAACCTCACACAGCAGATGGTTCTTAATTCTTTAAGTTCTGACGATTATGCTGTCCAGAAACAAGAGAAGTTTGACATCATGTGTGGCCGCTATAATAAAGTTAAAGAAGTTCTGGAAGACGCAAAATTTGCAGAGTACTTCAAGCCTTACCCTTATAACTCTGGTTACTTCATGACTATGAAGCTTCTTAAGGGAGATGCAGAAGCCTTTCGTAAGCATCTTATCGCTACTCAGGGTATTGGTGTGATTGCTATCGGTGCATCAAATATTCGCGTAGCATTCTCATGCATCGATGAAGATCAGATTGTTGATCTATTTGAGAAAGTTTACGAAGCAGCTTGTAGCTTCGAAGCGTAATAACATTCAAAAAGAAAGCTGCGCATCTTACGATGTGCAGCTTCCGATATGGTGTGTATGTATAGGATAGCAGGCAACTCGAAAGCTACCTGCAAGCTCACTATATGATTTAAAGATTAAAATTGTAAATAGCGTTTTGTTTTAAATATGAATTATCGCTATTTCTTTTATAATACAATCGTCAATTTTTATAACTTTTCTTTTTCGACGATTTCATAAATTCTTCATTTTTTCCTTTCTGTTTTTGAACAAAGCTTAACAGCCTAGTGCAAAATGGCTTATAAATTTACATAATATTATATAACATAGCAAAGTGAATTTAGAGCCAGGGATAACTAGCGATGTGGACTGAGCTTTCAGCAAGTGATGACCTTTTACCAGTACAAAAATACATTCTTCAGAATTTGGAGCAAAGTTGGAGTTCTAAACCCAAGTTGGGAATCTTAAGTCCTCGTCAAAGTGCTGTAAATCGCGCCGTTATTGAGTTTGTTATCAAAAAGCAAGAACCTGCGTTAATTCTTTGCTCAGATGAACAAAAAATGGAAAGTTGGCGAAGAATACTGCGTAGTTATGGCAGCGGTGATTCTGAAGTTGTTTCAAGACTGGGCCTAAATCAGGAAATCACCCCTTTTAACCTAGCGACTTATGGTAGCTTGGCAAACCCAATGAATGCAACTGCAGATGAAAAATATGTTTCCCGAGCTATTTGGGAATACGAAATGGCTTCTGTTGGTGCATGGTCAAACGAGCATGATAACATTGGTGATTATGATGCTGTTAAAGAAACCGGAGTCATGCTGAACGATCAGGCCATTCGTCAAACATCTACTTATAACGAAAAGCTTTTGCGCTTCATGGAGTTGCCTGTGCATGTCGACGTATGTGAGAGTGGATGGTTAAATCCTCATATCGATGAGTTTCTCAAAAAAATGGAGACAGCAAATGTTGGAATGATCATTTGTGATGACTCCTTTGAGGTAACCGGGATATGGGCAGAGGTTTTGAATTTGTTGAGCTGCACGATTCGAACTGCTAAAATTATAGGTTTGACGCCGTTGATGCCGGATATGAGTAAGCTCAGCGCCAGAAACTTTCAGCTTCAAACTTACCTTTTTGATTCGTATCCTATTGTTGTTAAACTGCCTTTAATGGTTCGCGATGGCTGCTTTAAGCCATACCGAGGCTTGATTGCTCTGACAAAGCCAACAGAGGAAGAATCGACATTTTTAAGCCAGGCAAATAAAAATTTACAAATATTACTGGATAGAGTTCAAGATAGTAAAAGAATCGAGAAAAGTTTATCTGATTTTGTCCATGAAGAATTAGAGCTGCTCGAGACTGATATTCCGGGAAATTGGGCAAAAAGAAGAAATTATATAGAGTCACTGTTAAATTTCGTCGCTTTCTTTCACCTGAAGGTCGGTAATAGTTGGAAGATGTTTGTCCAGAAACTGGAGAATGTCAGTTTTGAGGGAAATATCCCGGTAATTAGGGACTTTATCTACCGCATACTTTTAGCCTCTAAAGAGCCCAATGAACGTCGACTTGGAGAGTCTTTAATTATAGCTTTTCGACCGCTTGGTTACGAATTGAATGAATTGAAGATTGAGAAATCGACAAGTCTTATTCCAAATATTTTAAATCGCTCACAATCAAAAGAAAATGCATTAGTTGATTATTTAACGCAGGAGTTTATCTCGCTGCAGCGCGATTTGAAGGCAGTCATAGTATGTGATTTTATTGATAATACGAGTGCTACAGAAATCTTTCCGGGAAATGAGTTCGATGGCAGTACTTGTGGGATGATGTCGATACTGAGAAAGCTTGAGGCGACACCGATAACATTGCAAATGAACCCCATAGTGTTCTATGCAGATACGATATACTTCAACAACAAGTACAAGGCACTACTGTCCAAAGAAGTTGAAAAGGTGGCTCTTGAGTGTGATCATGAGCTCGATGTAGTTCGGGCAGAGGAGAGTGGTTACTGTTATATTCAGGTGACTGGACCAGAAAGTTCTAAGCAACTCTGGAAGCCTTTATTTCAGGGGTTGATGGCGAATAAAATTACGCATTGTTTAATTTTGAGTCGTGAGTTTCTCAATGACAAGTGGGATGGGGTGAACTTTAACACTTACTTCAATATGTCCTCAGCAGAGTCACAGCTTTTTGGTGTTCGTTTTCTCTCAAGATTATTATTGCGAGATAGTGATGAAGTCGATGCTAAGCACTTGTGGGACTTTTGTACTGTTATGCCGGAGATAGAACTTGGACTCAGTGATTACAGGCGAGTTGCCAAGCGTAAAGCTCATGGTTGGCATATTTGTGAAGATGGCGAGTTTGAACAGGGGATTTCGTATTTTCATAGCGCCCTTGAGTTGGGAACAGAAAAATTTCCAGATGATTTAATTAAAGAAGTTAATGGCGCTGCAGAACGCTTGATTAATCTTCGTAAAGAGACAAAAGAAGCTTGGTTAAATAAAGTCAGAGAGGTTGATGCCTCCCGTGAAGTTTTGGAGCTTAGCAGACCTAAAAATTCGATGCTGAATGGCAAACTAAGTTATCAGGTTTTAAAGAATAAAAAGCCTTCTAATATTAAATTGGCCTATAATGAGCTTCTAGAAAGAATGTGTGAAGTTGTTCTCAAGACTATAGTAGATGTAGATAAGATCGAGAGGTCTCCCAAGCTGGAAATAACTTCTCGTAGTGAAGGAGTATACCGGGTAGAAGTATGTGCTGAAACGGAAGAATTAACAGAGCGGGTTTTTGTTGCTTTGGAGTCTTTGTTCGCACCTTTAAAGAATCAATCCTATATCGTCTTAGTTTCCTATGAGGATAAAGCTTCCAAAGGACTTCTATCGCGAATTTTTTCTGATAGCGATCGTATACAAGTACCATTTGCAGTGCCTGATTGTTTTACAAAAAAGGCAGAGCTTGGAGCATTTTTAAAGAATTGGCAGGCGATGGTTTCAAATGACAAGATGCTGGGGCATAGACTTCCAGAAGTTAAAAATCAGGTGAAAGAAATGCAGTATAATATGCCATTTTCTTTTTATCCGAATTGCCGTACTTGTCGTCTGTTGGTTTAAACTACTCTTCTACTATAACATTAAATTCAGCAAGAGACGTAAAAGGCATATTTCTAAACCCCTTAAGAGCAACAAGTCTTACGTAGCGCCCTTGTACCGTACTCTGGTCTTTGAAGTATAGGATTTGTTTAGAGCGGTTATTCTTGGAGCTGTTAACAGATCCTTTGAGGGCGACTTTTCCCCAGTTTGAAGTGTCATTGCTAACATAAAATTCATAGTTGGTAATTATACCATTGGGTAATTTATCTTGGCGAGGCAGCATGGTAAAGCCACAGAGAGTTAACTCTTCGCCCATATCGATTTGAATTTCATGAGGGAGCTTGGGTTTGTTAGGTTTCCACTCAGTATGCCAGTGTGATTTTGGATTGTCATCAAAAGCTTTTTCAGGACCACAATTACTTTCTTTCATATGAGAGTCTACATAAACTACTTTCCACTTTTTGCGGCTTTGTAGAGGGATTTTGATCTTAAGCGCGGTTTGTTTTCTCTCGGTTGCGGAGCTTTTGTCGTATGGAGTTAGTGGGCCCGGATCTTCTGGAATGACTTCTTCTTCACTGCAGCTAGTAAAAAATAAAATTGATAGTATGAAAAATATTTTTGAAAACACATTTAGTTTCATATTAAAGTCCATTACACCGCCAAATAAAAGATTGAGATTTTGCTCAATGATCTAACTAGTATCTTGCATTCTATTTTTTGACTATGCAAGGTTGTCTGTGAATTTATGCGACTGTATTGACTAACAGACCAAGTTTTGAGAACGAGTCAATTTTAGTATTGAGGTCGTTACTTATCTTGGTGGTTGCTGCTTCGAGTTGTTCCAGTAAGCCGCCTTCGCTACCGTCTTCTGAAAAGGTATTGAGAAAATTTTCGATATCGTTATAATTTTTGACGACACTTTTATTAAATTCTTTTTCTGAAAAGGAGAAGAATTCCTCACCATTAAATGAAATACTGAGACCAAAGCTTGTTCTGAAGTAACTTTCGGTTTCATACTCTTCATCATATATATTATTTATGGATTTTTTGACAGCTTCCTTTAAGTCCTCGATGTAACCTTCACCTTCTTCTTTAAGTTCCGGAACTGATTCATCATCTACGAGCTTAAGGATTTTATTTAAATTTCGGGCAAATTGATTAATCGCTTCACGAAACTTATCATTTTTGTAAAAGCTAGCTTTGAGTTCATCACTGCCAGAAGAGACTTTGCCAGATGGCATGCTGACAGCATCGAAAAAGTTTGAACTACCGTTACTTAAAACTATATCATTTGAAGAACTCAACTCAAATTTTTGTGTGGAGGAATTATAACTGGCTGTGATATTTGGGTCTGCACTGTTGATTTTACTAATGATAGAGTCAAGTGTATCGCTGTTAGTATCGACGGTGATTTGCTGACCATTAATGGTGAAATTTCCATCACTCATATTGGCAAGTTCGGAAATGGAACTGCTAGAACCGGAAGAAAGAGTTATAGCAGATATGGACTCGTGCTGGGCATTGCCGCTGGTAACTGATTGGTTGGCGCCTTTTGCTGTCAGGGTTTTTAAATTATTTAGAGATGATTTGAAGGCCATGTTAGCCTGCAGGAGTTCCCGACGAGTATTGCGATCTTCACGAGCAAAAAGCTGATTGATTCTCATGTCAATCTTTTCATTATGACTGAGTTGAGAATACCTTATCTGGCTGGGGCCTGAATCAATTCCGTTTATATTCATAATTTTACCAATTTCTTTTGGCTTATTAGCCGCAAGTCTCATGCATATCTTTATTTATAGTCAGTTAAGCATAAAACTTTAGGAATGATGCGGAAAAAATTGCAGTCTACTAGGAAGAAACTTATTTTATTGGTGATATTGAATTCTCATCCTAAAGTGTAACATTCTAGACTAATTTTAGAAGACGGTGAAAAGATGGCAGAAGAAGAGGGAGACAATAAAAAAACACGTCGCTACGTGCAAGTTAAGAACGTTCCTGCACAAACTTGTGGACATGATCACAGTGAAGATGATGAGCATTGCTATTATAAAGGTGGTCCTATGTCTCATGAACTTTTCAGCCATTTACCTTTTTCTGTACTCAGTGTCACAGTCGGTTTGATTTTTGCCGGCCTTATTTGCTTTTTAGTGTCTGATAGTTTGGTTGCAAAAGCGGGAGAGATGGTCATGGAGGCGCATGCTGGACATGATCATGGATTTGGTGAAGCTCACGCAGACTGTGACCATGGGGATCATGAAGGTCACGACCATGGGGATGAAGAAAATGGCAACAGTGCTATAGGTTTCCTTTTCTTATTTCATTTATTTCATCCTGCTCATATTCTTTTTTCTGCTATTGCAACAACAGCTATGTTTTATAAGTACGATAAGAACATCTGGAAGGCGACTTCTATAGGTTTTATCGGCTCGATTGTTATATGCACCTTATCAGATGCGATGATTCCAAATATAACCACTCATTTGATGGGATTTGGAAATTCCGCTCCAATGCATATTTGTTTGGCAGATACTCCGATGCAGGTTATCCCTTTTGCATTTATTGGTGTCTTGCTTGGTTTAGCCGCAACTATTTCAGGTTCGACTAATTCAACAATCATGTCTCACTCAATTCACGTTATGACTTCTACGATGGCAACGCTCTTTTATACCATCGCTTTTACTGGTCGTCTGGTATGGATAAACCAGATTGGCATTGTATTTCTTATGGCTTGTGTGGCGGTCGGTGGTATTTGTTGTTTGAGTGATGTTATCTTCCCATTGTTTTTCACGAAAAAAGCTCGTGAAGATTACGCTCGAACTGGACATCATCATCCACATTAAGCTTGTATAGACAGGCAAGCTCTCTAGATTATTGAACATTTAATCTGGAGCACATATGAACGTATTTGATGCAATTGAGCAGAGACGCTCAGTTAAACATTTTGATCCTGAATACAAATTCTCAGAAGCAGAAGAAAAGAAGCTTCTTGAAGCAGCGGTTTTTTCACCTACGGCTTTCAATCTACAGCACTGGCGCTTTGTCGTTGTCAAAGACAAAGCTATCCTCGAACAGCTTAAAGAAGCAGCCTGGGGTCAGGCACAGGTAACTGACGCTTCCATGTTGATAGTGCTATGTGCGGATAAGGCTGCCTGGAGTAAAGAGCCTGGCCGCTACTGGGTTAATGCCCCACAGGAAGTACAGGACTACCTTGTTCCTAAAATTGGCCAATACTATGAAGGTAATGATCGGGTTCAACAAGATGAGTGTATGCGTTCATGTGGATTAGCAGCTCAGACGATTATGTTAGCCGCTAAAGCCATGGGCTATGATTCATGCCCTATGGATGGCTTTGATTTTGAGCAGGCAGGTAAGATTATTTCTTTGCCAGACGATCACATAATCTCTATGTTTATTGCCATTGGTAAGGCAACAGCAGAGGCAAACCCTCGTGGAGGTCAGCTACCACTGTCTGAAGTTGTTATAGAAAATCATTTTTAATTGATTTAAAAATGCAGTATTTGCTTCAAAAGTAAATTATCTTATGCGAAGATAGTTTATTTTTGGAGTAGTTATGAAGAAAAGCCAAATCAGAGAAAAATACTTTGATTATGTCATCGAGAATGAAGGCCCTCCGCCATCATTGAAAAGCTTCCTTAAAGCTTCTGATCTTAAGAAGAAAAAATTTAAGCAAAAGTATAAAGATTTAAATGAAGTCGAGTCGGACATATGGAAGTCCGCTTTGAGGGATACTATGAAATCTTTAGAAGAGTCCATGGAGTTTGCCAGGTACTCAAGTAAGGATAAAGGTCTGGCCTTTGTATACAGCTGGTTTGAGTGCATGGATCTCAATAAAGACTTCTTTAAGAACTGCAAATTTCTGAAAATGGGGCCTTTGTGCTCTCAGAAGCATCTCAAAAATTTTAAAAAATGCGTCTATAAATTTATTAAACGACTGATTAAAAATGGTAAGTCTAAAAATGAATTTAAGGACCGCGGTATACCGGGAAAAAATATGGAAAAACTCTTTTGGAGTCTTTTCTGTATGAATGTTTCTTCTTGGAAAGATTGTGGGTCCAAAAAAGCTAGAAAAAAAGCTGAAGACTGGATGGATGCAATGGTCGAAAAGAGCATGATTTTCTTTTTCGAGTCGCTTGCACCAAATTTGTTTGATACTCTTTTCGATATGCTCAAGCATAAGCGTTCCAAGTAGTGAAAAAGCTCCAAAAAATTCCAGTTTCCAAAGTCGCCCGTGCCGGTAAACTCGCAGCTACCGGTGTTAAAATTGGCGGCAACTACATTAAGCACTATTCAAAAAAAGCTTTCGACAAAGACTACGATGGTAAAGGCCTTGACCGGGATAATGCCGAGGACGTTTATAATTGCCTGAGTGAGTTGAAGGGCAGTGCCTTGAAAGTGGCGCAAATGTTGTCGATGGACAGAAATGTTATGCCCGAAGCTTACACCGATAAATTTGCTATGGCCCAGTATCAGGCTCCACCGATTTCGGCTCCTTTAGTGCGCAAATTAATAAAAAAGCACTTGGGCGATAAGCCCGAAAAATTTTTTGAAGAGTTTAGTCAAGATGCCGTGCGTGCTGCATCTATAGGCCAGGTTCATAAAGCAGTGTACAAAGGCCGTGAAGTTGCCGTAAAAATACAGTATCCAGGTGTCGCCGACAGCATAAGCTCTGACTTAAAATTAGTGCGCCCTTTTGCCTTGCGTTTACTTAACATGAAAGATGCTGAGGTTAAAGTCTACTTCAAAGAAATTGAAAAGAAGATGATTGAAGAGACTGATTATGTGAATGAAATGAAACAGGGCGTCGCTGTCGCGGAGAGTTGTCATGAAGTTAAAGGCGTCCGTTTCCCAGAATACATTAAGAAGCTTTGCAATGAACGAATTTTATGTATGGAGTGGTTGCATGGCAAGCAGATTGATGAGTATTTTTCAAATGAGATCGATCAGCAACTTCGCAATGATATAGGCCAGGCTCTTTGGGATTTTTATTATCATCAAATGCATGTTATGAAATTCATTCATGCAGATCCACATCCCGGAAATTTTTTGGTTGATAAAGATAATGTCGTGAATGTTATCGATTTTGGTTGTATGAAAGAGGTGCCGATTGATTTTTACCGGAACTACTTTGCAACTGCAGATAAATCCTTGTTTGAGAGAGAGAATAAATTCCGCAAGAATCTTCTGGATCTAGAGATTTTAAGACCTGACGATGATGAAGAGGCTCGCGATTTTTTCTCAAAATCTTTCAATAAGTTGATGCGTTTGGCGATGGCCCCTTTTCATGTTGAATATTTTGATTTTTCAAATAAAAAGTTTTTTAATGATCTTTATGAAACCGGAGAGCAAATCAGTCGGGATCAAAAAGAGTTGGGTTATAGTCATAGTCGAGGATCAAAGCATTTCATTTACACCAATCGCACATATTATGGTTTGTATAATATCCTGCACTTACTCGGAGCAAAGGTGAAGACAGGACCACTGAACCCCAGAGAATTAGAGTAAGTTTATTTACTCATTTTCTTCAGTTGCAACTTCGTCATCGAAATCAATCAGTTTTTCCAATTTATCGACAACAGTGGCAATGTGTCCACCAAAAACGATGCCTTCACTCTGGCGTAGAACAACTACCAGGCAGGGCAGTGATCGTCCAGCAAACTTGTTTGCAGAGATATTCTTTTTTGCTTCAAAGAAGTCCATGTGAGGGAATTTATAGGTCGCCATGTCTTTTTCATTTACCTCGCGATTCATGAAGATGACTTCCATTTCAGGTGGCCTGTCGGACTTTTTATTTTTCTTGGCAAGTTTTGAGTAAAATTTAGTTAATTGGCCTTCAGCTTTTTTATAAGTCTTAGAGGCTTGTTTGTTACTGTAGTAAAAGGCCAGGTACTTAACGTCATTCAAATCTTTAGTATATTTATTTGTTTCGGTGACTCTGGTTTTACCTTCATTGCTGACTTTTTTATCTTTACTTGTACCGCGTTCACGTTCTTGTTCACCGCGCTTTTTGTCTTTATCTTTTGCACTTGGGTCAATGAGGTAAGGTGCGATATTATCAACTAAATCAGCAGTGCTATACAGCACAGGAGTGACTGTAAAAAGAAAAATTAAAACTACCCGTAAACCCTTCATCCAAATACCATAAACCTTTAAACGCATTCCATACAAATCGTTACCATCATACACTAAAACGCCTCATGCGCGAACTGTATGAGGTCGAAAAATTGAGAAAAATTGTTTTCTAAGCATTCGCCTAGAAATGATTATGACTACAGAGTTTCAAAACCTTTTATACCAAAACCTGTTGGTAGGAGTCTTTCTGGAGCCTTATTTTTTTCTTCAAAGCGAGGTGGTGTTCCAACCAGACTCATAGCTGTATGGCAGAGTTCTTCTCTGGTAACGCCATTTTTAATGTTATAACCATCCGGAGAGCTTTCTCCGAAGACCTGACCTCCACGAATCCCGCCACTTATAAGGGCAGCATTGAATACTCTTGAAAAGTGATCACGGCCATCATTACCGTTAATTGTTGGAGTACGGCCGAATTCGCCACAAACCAGAATTAGCGTTTCGTTAAACTTTTCCATTTCGATAAGTTCTGTAACCAATGCATCAAGAGCAAAGTCAAGGTCTTTAACTTTGGCAGCTGTTCTATTGAAGTTGTCGCTATGTGTGTCCCAGCCACCTATATTTATTTGCATGGAGCTGACGCCGTGTTGTATCAGGCGTTTAGTAAGTAAAAAGCTTTGTCCATTAGCTCCCCCAAACTTCTCTTTTGTTGCCTGCGACTCATGATTTATGTCGAAGATTTTCTCACCATTTTCGATCACGTAAAGTGCGCTCTTCTGGTTTTTTGTTTCTTCGTGATAAATTTCAGATTCACCAACAGGAGACATTTTTCTTAAATTTTTGCGAATGGCATCAGCTTTTCGAATATTTGACTTTATTTCTTCGCTTATGGCAAAGTCAGAGCCGGCAGATGCCGGGTTTACAGTGAAAGAAGAATATTTATTGCCAAGGAAACCACCAACTTGCTGGCCGCCGCCCATGCTGACAAAACAAGGAAGTCCTGTGTCAGTGCCTTTGGCAAGTGTATGAGCTGCCATCGCACCCATAGTAGGTCGATTCAGAGCTGCTCCATTGGCACGCACTGCACCAAAGTTGAGGAATTGCTGAGCTGTTCCATGGTTGTTGTCAGTTGAAGTCATGCGCATAATGGCCATCTTATCGGACCGTTCAGCCATTCTTTCAAAATGCTCGGCAAAGACAAGACCTTCGGTTCTAGTTTGAATCGCTTTGGTCGGTCCGCCATTTTTATGGCCTTCCTTTGGGTCAAACATTTCCATGTGGGAGGGGGCGCCTCTGAGGTTCACAAAGAGAAAATGTTTCATGTTACCAACTTGGCGTCTTTCGCGTCTGCCAAAGAGGTTGCCGTTCAAACTTAGAGCAGCAGTAAGAGCTGCAGTATTTTTAATAAAGTTTCTTCTTTTCATGTGTATTTCCCTTTAATAAACTCGCATTTCCGGACTGTTAACCAGTGCCCATACTACTTCTTTAAAGTTTGAATTGCTAAAAGATCTTTGTCTATTCACCAGTCCAGTGAGATACTCGATCTCTTCAATTGTTGGGTAGCGCGTGAAGAGTCTGACGTAAACTTCAGTTAGCCAGCGCTCAGGTGTTTTTGTCTTGTTTTTAAACCCCTCATTTGCTAAGTCATCGATATAATCAAGCCAGCGTTCAGATGACGCAGTTAGCTGTGACTGCATGACCGTCCCTGTACCATAAAGCTGTGGCTCAAGTGCAGCCGGAAAGGTATCTTCCATGAGCTGAACTTTTTTAAACTCTACCCAGGTTCTGGATGTAAAACGTTTGTTACCTTCTTTTTGTAGACTTGCTTCTTTGTCCAGTTCATGAAAAAAGCTTTCAGCCATTTGTCGCCCAGAAAGGTAGCGCAAAGCCCTTAATTTATCGAAGTCTCCATCATTAGCATGTGTGCGGTTTCGCAATCTGTATTTAGACGAAAGAATGATGCTTTTAATAAAGTTCGGCAGGTTGTACTTAACTCTTTTAAGCTCAGCAGCGAAGTGTTGAAGTTCCTCTTCTTCTTCCGGCTCAAGAAAATAAATGTCAGTCACCGGCATTTTGATACCTTTCCCCAAAAGCCAGTTTACGACCCAATTGGCAGTAGCTCTATCAAAGAACTTCAGATTAGATCCGGTCATCCAGACTGCAGCTTTATTTCTTGGGTGGTCCCGGCCTCTGTCTATTTTTCCTTCAAGGGGGAGACGGGCTCTGAAATCCTCATAATTTTTGTAAGATATTTCTCGTTGGATTTTGACTTGATTGGTAGAGATTTTTGGTTCGTAGATGATAAGCTGTGGATCAAGAAGCTGTTTGCCGGATGACTCCATGCCATCTTCTTCTTGCATCATACTGTAGTTACTGCCATAGGGTGTGCTGCCGTTATAGGACATCTTGCGATCGAAAAGAATAGACTGTTTGTTGGCTTCTTGAAATAACCAGGTATTGAAATAAACCTTATCTCCTAAAGCAGAAGCTCCAGCTTTTTGAACTTCCTTGCGGAGCTTTTTTAATTGAGCGTCAGTTGTAATGTGCTGAACTTTTGTAGAGTTGAAGAAACTTGCAAGTCCCCAATAATCTTTTTGAAGCAGTTCAGGGTAAAATTTGTGATCGTGGCATTGGGCACAACCAAGTGGTATACCAAGAACTCTTTCTGTGAATCTGTCCGTTAAAGATAAAGGAGTGTCTTCAGGGCTGTAAAATCTAACCAGAGGATTGTACGCTTCTATACCTTTTGCGGTAAGGATGTCGCTGACAAGAGTCTTAAAGTTACTATTCGGCGTAAGGTACTTTTTCTCGATATACTGTCTGGCTCTTTCCATGCCAATCGTACTCTGGACGGAGAACCCAGGACCATAATGTCTGGCTATATGAAAGCTCAGGTTTTCTTTGAATTCCTGTGTTCCTAGAAGTTGATCTACCAATTTTGAGTAGCCATTTACACTTCTTATTGTTTTTTCTGCACTAACAAATTCGCTTACTTCTGGGAGTCTGCCTATAACATCAAGGTAAAGCCTTCTAATGAGCTGGTGCTCATCTGCTTGTTCTGCATAAATAGCAGTGGATAAAAATCCTAAAATTATTAAAAATGTCTTCTTAATCATCATGTTACCTAAAAATCAATCTTATACAATTAGAATATTCTTTAAGCATTTTGCATGTTTTATGTGTAATATGCCCATACCGAGAATTTATATACCCCTGTGTCAATTTTGTATTTGACACTTTAAACATAGGTGTAAATCAAAAATCTTACACTCTCGGAGTCATAATTACTGATTTTGTTGCATTAATTTTGACCCTTTCATAAATTAGCTGTTTCCCTTACCAATTTTGCCCAAGGCTGTTATATTCGGGGACAAAAATTTTAAGAGCGATTTATTTACAGGATTTTTATTGATATGAGAAACTCAAATATTACCGAATATAATCCAGCGGAGATTGAACCTAAGTGGCAGAAGTTCTGGTTGGATAATAAGACATTCAAAGTCGAAAAAGATGAAACTAAGCCAAAGTTCTATGCGCTGGATATGTTCCCTTATCCATCCGGTTCAGGTCTACACGTAGGCCACCCTGAGGGCTATACTGCTTCAGACATAATTTGTCG
>JAKVBD010000086.1 GCA_022446985.1 Lentisphaerales bacterium | reverse complement strand
AAAATACAACCCAACAAAATTAGACTGGCAAGTACGACAAGATTGCGAACCCATTTAAGCTTATTTTGCTTTTGACGTTTTATACGGCGTTGTTCCAGACCTTTTGCGGCTTCACTATTTTTCTTACCAAGAGTCAGAACCTTCTTTTCATTAATTGAAGATTTGGCCTCTTCACTAAGCAAAACAACGAATTCTACATCTGCTAACTTGATAGTATCGAAATCAGAGATCTCCGACTTCTTATCAATCTTTTCTCCATTGATTTGAATACCATTTGTGCTTTCCAAATCAAAGATAATCCACTGGCCATCCAGTTTAACCGTATAACAATGTTTCGCTGAAATACCTGGCTCTGGAATAACCAGTAGATTTGTCTCGTCGCTACCAATAGAAACCACACCCTGATCGGTATCGACTTTTCTCCCCGCAAGAGAACTATTTAGAAATACAAACTTCAAAACTGGCATTCCAGGTTAACTACACAACTAAAAAAACACATTTTCTATCCTAAAATTTTCTAATAGAAGAATGAAATGAGAGGAATCTTAACAGGAGTTTGAGAAAAATTTATCTCAACTACTAAACCACTTTCTGGGGTGAGATCATTTCTGAATGTAGACTCGAACATCACGGCCGGATGAGCCGGATACAACGATATCGACTTTTCCGTCTTGATTGAGGTCCTGAAGATCCAGATCATAGCCTTTTTGGTTTTCAAAAATGATGTGTTTGGTAAAATTAGCCTTGCCATCATTTTCATACCAAATGAGTTGTTTAGACCTGTTATCAGTGGCCACCATATCCATGTCGCCATCGCTATCTAAATCCACTTTATCGAAGGCATGCGGCCCCTGAATCTTGGGATCTATTTCGATAGCTTCGTAATTTGGGCCCTTGAACCAAAGAACTCCCAGACCATGGCCGCGACAGGCAAGCATGTCTTTGACATTATCCCCATTCAGATCAACGCCATAGATATGGGACGCTCCCGTTTGATTCGGAAAATGCTTAATTTTCCTCCAGGGCTTTTCCGGATCATCGCCTTCTTTCCACATGGCGAAGTAGTGACCTCCTTTGAAAATCTTTCCGCCAACAGCACCAATCATAAATTCCTGTTTGCCGTCATTATCTACATCGACGATATCAAAGTAGTGAGATCCACCGGGAGCATCTTGATCAACTATTATGTTGGGCTGCCATTGCTTGGTGTCTTTGGGATTGGCAGGTATTTGATAAGCTAAAACAGAATTTTGATATAGATTTTTGAACATCTTACTGCGATGGAATCTTTCGAAAGGATTAAAGTTATTGACTATGACATCCAACTTGCCATCGCGATTGAAGTCATGGATCAGAATGCAGTGAATGCCCCAAAAGTCCAAAGTGATTTGATGGTATGTCCATTGATCTAGAGGGTTGTCCGGACATTCCAACCAATAGACGCCTCGATCGGTACCGACCATATCCATATCACCGTCACCATCGATATCTATCAGTCGACTGTGAATGGCGCGGCTGAAGCCATCCGGTATATCCAAAACTTTTTGAGGCTTATAATCTGGCCCTAGAGCTAAGTGTAGATAGCCATCACCAGTGTAGAGAACATCTTTATGGCCATCTTTATTGTAGTCCCAGGCACGAGCTGAATTGACAGCATAGCCTTTGGCTATTTCGATTTGCTGAAAACTTATTTCTCCAAAGAGAGGTAGAGCTATAAAAAACAGTAAGAATCTCATGATAAAGCCTATTTATCGTTTAAACTTTTTGCGACTTCTGCAAATCAGTTATTTCCCATGAACGTACTCGGGGTTCAAATTTGTTGGAACTGGAGCTTTTTTCTCCTGACGCCATTTCTTTAAAGCAGCTAAAAGTTCTTGAACTTTTTCGGGATATTGAATCGCCAGATTTTCTTTTTCACTCAGGTCATTCTTAAGGTTATAAAGCTCGAGGCTGCCATTTTCGAAGTACTGATGTAGTTTCCAATCTCCCATGCGAATGATTGATCCCGGGCGGGTTCTGAAAAGCATGTCCTGGCATTCAGGATTGCCTTTCTGCAGATAAATTGGAAAGTGCCAGACCAATGGTCGCTTAGGATCAAATTTTGGTTTCTGGTCGTGGAGAAGCGCAACAAAGCTTGCGCCATCCAGTATTTTATTTTCTTTCTTTTTTATGCCGGCCAATTCAAGTAAAGTCGGATAAAAGTCCAAAGCCGTAATAGGAACATCACAAACTGTTCCAGCTTTGATTTTCCCAGGCCAGTAAGCCCAGGTCGGCACGCGAATGCCTACTTCGTAGTAAGATCCCTTGCCCGCGCGTAAGGGCCAATTCCTCGAATGTTCCCAAACGCCTCCGTTATCAGTCGTGAAAAGTACTACGGTATTTTGAGCAATTCCCTGAGTTTCCAGGGCCCTAACTAAACGGCCAATATTTTCATCAAGAGTCTCTAGCATTGCAGCATAAACAGCCTTTGTATGAACTGGCGAAGGGGACAGTTTTCTATACTTTTCGTGTTTGTCCTTTTTTGGCTGTAAAGGAGCATGCATGGCAAAATATGGTAAGTACATGAAGAAAGGCTTGGCCTTATTTCCCTGTATAAATTCGATTGCCCTATCAGTTAGATAATCAGTGAGGTAAGTCCCATCTTCTTTGACTTCACAATTCGGAAATTTAAATGTACTGTGAAAGCCTCCAGTATATGGACCTCCGAGGTGATTGCCGCCAACATTATACTGAAAACCCTGCTTGAGTGGATCTTTACCGACGTGCCATTTCCCCAGAGTAATCGTCGTGTAACCACCTTCACTCATAGCATGGCCAAAAGTCTGCTTTTCTTCTGGTAAAAAGTTAGTATTTTTAATAGGAATAAGTTTCCTGGTTTTGGCATCACCTCTCGAGGATGAATTGACTGTATAAACACCATGTCTGGGTGAAGCTTGACCAGAAATTAGACAAGCCCGGCTCGGTGCACAATTAGCTGCTCCGGCATAGGCATTGGTAAATTTCATTCCTTTTGAAATTATTCTATCCATATTCGGAGTTTTGCAGTATTGACTGCCAAAAGCACCGATATCGGCCCAGCCCATATCATCGATATTGATAAAAATAATATTCGGCTTTTGTCTCTCCTTCCCCAAAGATATAAAAGTTAGGGAAAGGAAAATAAAAGTAATAAATAACCACTTCATTATTATTTGCGTTTGCGATCTTTTAGAGCTAATTCTTTATCGTAGATCTGACCCGGCCTGACCTCTTCATGAGCTTCATTGGCCAAAGATATCAATTGATTTAAGGTCTCTCTTTTTTCTGACGCCAGATTATTTTTTTCTTCTTTATCTTTCGAGATGTCGTAAAGTTCCCAATCTGTCTTTTTGTCCTTATAGGCTTTCCACTTACCATAACGGACAGCCACCTGTCCCTGATACTCCCAGTAAAGGTATCTATGCTGTTTCTGCTGATCTTTTTGAAGCAGAGTTGGCAGGATTGATAAGCCATCGGTTTCTGGAGATTCTACTTGAGCGATATCCGCCAAAGTCGGCATGATATCCGGGTAGTAAAACATGTGATCACTTACCGAACCGGCCTTGATATTTCCAGGCCAACGAGCGTACATGGGGACTTTAAGGCCGCCTTCATAAAGAGAACCTTTACCAGCGCGAAATCTTTCGCCAGTGAGAGGATTCCAATTCGGCGCGAAGAAGCCATGCGGGCGTTCCGGAGTTTTAAAGTAAGGCTGACCGCCATTATCTCCTGAGAGAAAAAAGACGGTATTTTCATCGAGATTCAGCTCTTTCAAAAGAGAAATAATTTCGCCAATCTGACGATCAATCATATGCATGAAAGCGGCATAAGTTCTGGCATCGGTATCTTTTCTCTGTCCTGCTTTCCAGGGGTTATCTTTAAATAGCTTCCAGGATGGATCATCGGCATCGATTCCCCAGTGGCCGTGAGGTGGAGTCCATGGCAGGTAACAGAAAAAAGCTTTATCTTTATTCTTTTTAATGAACGTCAAAGATTCTTCAAAAATAATATCCTGAGCATGAGTTTTGCCTTCATATGGATTCTTATCATCATTGCCTTCCAGAAGAATTTCGGCACTGTTGCGAATGAGGTATTTCGGATAATAGGTATGAGCGTGAACCTGATCGTAGTAACCAAAGAATTCATCAAAGCCGTGTTTCTCTGGAATACCGGAAGTTTCACGAGCGCCAATGCCCCATTTTCCGAATCCCCCAGTTACGTAGCCTTTTTGTTTAAGCATGGAGCCCAAGGTCATTTCATCTTTGCGGATAGCGGCATAACCATTGTTAGTACGCATGGAAGCGTGCCCCATGTGTTTACCTGTTAGTAAAACGCATCGGGTCGGGCCGCAAACCGGAGCACCGGCATAGGCATTGGTGAAGCGCATTCCTTCAGCAGCAAATTGGTCGATATTGGGAGTGATCAGGTAGTCGTTTTTCATATGTGAGGTCTCGAAGTAACCCCACTCATCAAGCATAAGGAAAATGATATTCGGCTTTTGCTCAGCTGTTGTGCTGAGGCAAAAGAAGAATGAAAGTAAAATCAGAGATCTGTAGAGCATTTTTCCACCACAATATTTTTGTTTTTAGATAGAAGGGAAAAATGACCAGAATCTTAACAGGATGTTTTATTTTCATAATAAAATGATTAAATGGGAGAAACCTTAACAGGAGTTCAAGGAAAAAAGAGGTGACAGCGGCGCTGAAAAATTTTAACCACTAACCTCACGAAAAAGGAAAAATGGGAGGAATTTTGAAGAAAGGATCACGGGAAGACGAAGATATTTAACCACTACCCTAACGAAAGGCACAGAAATATGAAGGAACATAAAAAAGCTTTCTTGAAGTTGGTGGTTTTGGACGAACTCATTTATTCCAAATAAAAAACGACCTGTATGTAAATTTACATTTTAGTGTTTAGGTTTAATTCTCCGGCTCGTTCTATTCTCTGAATAACTGAATTTTTAAAGAAAATAAAAAATGACTAAATCATCTTCTGCGATTATAGCCTTGGTTTTATTGGCACTCATCACATCATTTGCAAGTGCCAGTACTTCCCGACCAAATGTCTTACTTATTTTGACAGATAACCAAGCCTATAATGAATTGACTTGTAAAGGCCACCCAGTCGTTCAAACTCCGCATATCGATAAGTTCAGTAAGGAAGGAATAGACTTCACGAATTTCCATGCTCCTGCTTATTGTTCTCCCAGTCGTGCCGCACTGATGACTGGGCGTCACCCACTGCGATATGGCATTCACAACACGATTGGAGGCGTCTCCATTTTACATAAAAGTGAGAAGACCCTTGCTGACTTCTTTAAAGCAGCCGGTTACAAAACAGCTATTTTTGGAAAGTGGCATTTAGGTATGTCCCACCCATATGCCCCACGTTTTCGGGGCTTTGAGGAAGCTTTCATTCATGGTGGTGGCGGTATAGGTCAACTTGAAGATGCTCATGGTAATAATCACATCGATGCTAACTATTGGCACAATGGTAAACTGGTTCCCAGCCAAGGTTACTCGACGGATATACTCTTTGACAATGCTATCAACTATATTGAGAAAAATAAAGATAAGCCATTCTTTTGTTTTGTATCCACACCGGCAACTCATGCTCCCTACCAGGAACACCCCGAAGTTGCGAAACGTATCAGAAAGCGTGGAATAGAAAAAGGCAATATTGCTCTCTACTCCATGATCGAAAACATCGACGACTGTGTCGGTAGAATTTTAAAAAAGCTCGACGACTTAAAAGTAACAGAAAATACAATAGTTATTATCGCAACTGATCAGGGTTCCTTGAGCCGATATCGGAATACTCAACCCGAGGATCTACAATCCCGGGTGTTTTGTATTATGCGTTACCCAAAGCTTATCAAACAGTCTACTCAAAATAACGCTCTAACTGGCATGATTGATGTCGTTCCTACTCTACTGGATATATGTGGCCTTGAAGTACCTGAAAATATGGATGGACGTAGTCTGCGCCCTTTGCTTACTGGAGTTCATAAGTGGCAGGATGAGCGGATGATTATTTTACAATGCCCAAGAAGCCGCCATCGCTCTAAGTGGAAAAATGCCAAACTGATCACGCCTAATTATTTCATGGATATGTCCAAACGATTGTATGACCGGAACAACAAATTGGCAGATGTCTCAGAACAAAAACCTGAGGCACACAAACAAACCCTCAAAACATATGATGATTTTTGGAACAGCCTGAAGCCTGAGAGTGATTTGCTTTGTCGTCATGAAATTGGTCCTAATCCAACACGTTTATGTGCTATGGATTGGTATAAAGAAGCCGCTCCATGGAACAGTAAGAGTCAAAGAAACAAGAAGGGGTATGGAAGCTGGGCTGTTGAAGTCAGCCGGGATGGACGCTATCGCGTTGAATTAGCTCACTATTCTCTCGAGGCTAAAAAAGCGATTGAAGCGACTGCCGTAGACTTAAAAATTGGTGATAGCAAAGCTACTGCTAGAATGAAGATCAGTGATTATTCCGCAATAGTGGAACTGAACTTAAAAGCAGGTACTTACGATATGGAAGCTCTTTTCTGCGATGAGAAAGGGAATAAGTGGGGCTGTTTGTTTGCCTATATAACATTAACAAAATAAGCATTCAGTAATATCACCAAAAATGCCGCAAAGATTAACACGTCGTTGCTGTCTCAAACTCCATCCGTTACCTTCGGTGGCTGTGGCACGCCCGGTAGCAGACCTATATCTGTCATTCCAAGGTAAAAGCGACTTTGTTATCTTTTCTGAGCAATTCAAGAATAGGTTTCTCTGTTAATTCTTCAGACACTACAATTGTTTCAGTAACACCCCGTGGAATCCATTGTCTCTTAGTGTTTATTTTTTGACCACGAATATCAAGAATTTTTAGCTTTAGGCCTTCAAGAGTTTTACCATTTAAGTTTTCATTACCACGTATTTTTAAATGATCTATGGGTAGGGTTCCTAATAAAGGAAAGCGTCTTTTATCTGATGGTATATGAAAACTGTAAATGCGGTAATCGCCGGTAATCGCCAGGAAGTTTGTGACAGGATTATAGTAAAACCCCTTCAGTTCGGAAACTTTATTGGCGACTGCAAAAACAGTTTTTACCAGTTCTAAATGTTCGGCCTTGTTTGAACGGATTGCATTATCATACATCAAAAACTTTGGAAGAGGTTGAGAATAACTTCCTTCAAGATTCCTAATCATTTTTTGAATGACTTCTATCGGTGCCGGCCCGCCTTTACTCTTATAATCACGAATTGAATCCAAAGCCATAAAAAGAGCTTTATTTTCAAACTCACCGCGTCCCTTTTTCAACTCTAAAAGGGCCAGATCGAACTCTTGACGCAAGAAGTGAATATCGCCTTTAAATTCATAGAGAAGCATAGCTGAATCATTCGCTTCTTTAATTCTTTCTAAAGACTTCATGACATGGTCCAGAGTTGCCTTTGGGGCATTATAAAAGTTTTCATGGTAGTACTTTTTGATTTTAGCGATAACTACAGATGGGTCAGCAGACAAACTAATATTGGCTAATTCTCTTTCTTCCTGATACTTTTTTAAGTTGAATTCAGCTTTAGTTCTTTCTTCTTCAGCGACAAGTCTCAACTCCTTTTCTTTTACTCTGGAATTTTCCAAGTTGATAATGAAAGCACCGATAAAAACAGAAACCAGCATAAATGAAAAGAGCGAAACATGGCAGACATTTTTATTGCGTTTATAAAACAAAGACAGTTCTTTTAAAACATGAGTTTCTTCGGCTGATGTGGCATAGCCATAAAGGTACTTACGAACATCTTCAACAAGCTCACTGGCCGTTTTATATCTCTCATCAATCTCAAATGACATGGCTTTCATAACCACAGCATTGAGACTGGATGGAATAATTTTATCCGGACATCTGTCTTTTGGTGATGTAATATCGCCAACAGAAGTTCTTTGCAAGATATGATTCACACTGCCATCTATAGGTGACAATCCCGTGAGTAAAGCATAGAGAAGAGCCCCCAAAGCATAGATATCGCTTTGTTCACAGCGATTCTTTTTGTCATTCACCATCTCAGGAGCCATGTAGCCGGGCGTTCCTCTCACTTTACCCATGATCGTCTGCCCCATGAGAAACTCGTTATCCAGAAGTTGGTTATCCTGGGATTCTGCATGTCCTAAATAGCGGGCCAGTCCCCAATCACAAAGTAAGACTTCACCGTGGTCACCGACCTGAATATTATCCGGTTTAATGTCCAGGTGAAGGATTCCCTGAGTGTGACTATAAGAAACAGCATTGCAAACTTTGATAAAGATATCGAGCTTTTCTTCTAAATTATACTTCTCGGAATAACCGGGAACACCGTCTTCCAGTTTTTTGACAATTTCTGCAAGCGAGTCACCGAGTTTTAAATCCATGGTGAAATAAGGTTTTTCATCCTCACCAAAATCGATATCGTGGATCTTAATGATATTTGGGTGATGCAGTACAGCCGTAAGGCGGGCTTCAGCAAGAAAGGGCCCATGAGTTTCTTCGCCCATGTCTTTTTTGAGAACTGCCATGGCCACATAACGACCGGTTTTTTGGTCAAAGGCGCGGTAAATTTCTTTCATACCGCCAGAAGCAATTTCGGTGACTTCAGTATAACGCTTTTTTATATCGGCGTATTCTTCATAAAGCCTGGTACACTGCTCATTGCACAGATCTTCATCCATGTCGTAAAAGTCGCTGACGCTGTAGTCCAGTTCATCCGGTAATGGGATAAATTTATTTGAGTCGGCCTTCATTGCTCATATTCCAGATACGACCTGAGTTGGCGTACCTCACTTTGGAATCTGGCTTTGACACGGGAGCGAATCACATAGACTGAATTTTCACCCATGCTTAATTTTTCGGCAATCTCGGCAGCATTTTTGCCTGCCATTGTGAGTTTGAAGACTTCCATGGCGCTGCCATCGAAGTGAGACTTGATCTTTTGCACGGCCAGGGAAGTAACATATGCCTTCCATTCCTCTTCAATAAGCTTATCTACTTCACTTTCGCTTTTTGATTCCAGTGGCATGCTTTCACGAGCTTCATTTTCGCGCTTGTTCTTTTTGTAGAAGTGGTAGACTTCATGACGAATGACAACGCTTAGCCAGCCACGGAAATTTGAGTTTTTGCGGTCGGCATCAAATTTTCCGATATCCTTCCAAAGTTTTAACAGAAGATCCTGCTTCAAGTCACCACTTTGACTTTCGGAAACCCCAAGTTTGGCAAAAACCATATTGATGAAATTTTTGTAGTAATAGACAAACTCTTCAAATGCCTCGTGATCATCGGGGTTTGAAGCTCGCATTAGTAAAGATTTTCTTGTATTCCAGTTTTCCACAGTATGCCTTAAAGTTGTCTAAAATTTAAATATAACTGTTCTGAAAACAATAATACAATTTCCACTGATACACCACCACATTTATTTACTGTTGGCAATACTGAAATCCAGGTTATTTCACTACGGCTCAAGTAATGAAAACAAAGGCTGGATTCAAACGTTACAGTTTTTTAACTCTTCGTATTAAGAGTTAATTCACTCTGTTCTTCTATCTATATGATTGAGTAAAGCTAAAGATTTTTTAATTCAATGGTTTATGTAGGTGAAGAACATGAAAAAAAATTATACAAACACAGTTCACACTGATTGAACGACTCGTTGTTATTTCTATTATCGGCATATTAAGCAGTATGCTACTTCCCTCCTTAAGTGATAGCAGGCTTAAAAGCAAAGCGACTGTCTGTAAAAGCAATTTAAAGCAAATTTACGTCGGTCAAATGGTTTACAGCAATGATAACGACGGCCGCGTATTTGCTACAGAATATGGTGCAGAATGGATGATGGCGAAGGATTGGCGAAACCTTGACACAGGTGGTTGCTCTGACTTTTACGACGGTCAAACCGGATTTCTAGAGCCTTATTTTGAACAAGAGTCAACAGTGTACCGCTGTCCTGCCAGTAGCTACGACTAAGAATCTCGGTTTTACAATGCTCACAAAGGTAGAAGTTACAGTGTCTTTACCAGTAGAAACTGGTGCCCCCCCTATAGGCTTGAACAAATGCACGTCGTGAGAACCGGGCAAAATGATTTCAAAGATACCAGCAGAAAGCCTTTTATCTGGGACTACAATTCTCCGCTGGATGACGATTGGTGGATGGGCTCTGGTTTTCAAGTTCATGGCAACAGCGGTTCACTCAATCTGTGTGTGACTGATGGTTAGGTCGTTACTGCCTACTAACCAGTCGTTAACTGGTCAAGATTTGCTAAAGCGGATTGGATCCCATATCTAGAAAATGCCATTGGTGAAAAAGCTAAATCATTTATTTTAATACTTTCACATCTTTATTCTTCTCAAAAATTTGTATCGCATAGCTCAAAGTTTTATCTTGATTTACAGCGTCTACAACTTACTTGGAGAATATTTGAGAAACATTAATCATACTGTGAAATTCACTCTGATTGAACTGCTGGTAGTTATATCCATCATCGGTATTCTGACCAGTATTCTTTTACCCTCTATACAAAAAGCCAGAATGAAAGGCATGTCGGCCGTTTGCAAAAACAATCTCAAACAATTGTATGTCAGCCAACTTGTTTACAGTGATGACAATGATGGTAGGGTTTTTGCTACAGAATACGGTTCTGAATGGACTATGGTTAGAACCTGGAGAGATTTAAATACAGGTGATTGGAAAGACTTCTATGATGGGAATACAGGCTTTCTTGAACCCTATGCAGGAGAAGAGGACTCTAAAATTTACCGTTGTCCTGCCAGCTCTTATGATTTAGACTCACGTTTTGTAAATGCACACAAAGGTAGGAGTTATAGCGGCTTTACCAGTAGAAACTGGCGGCACCCGTACAGACTTGAACAAATGCATGTCGTAAGAACAGGCACGGCCGATTTTCGAGATGCTTCACGCAAACCATTTTTCTGGGACTACAATGCTCCTCTAGATGATGACTGGTGGATGGGCTCTGGTTTTGAAATTCATGGAAACTCAGGATCCCTAAACCTTTGTGTTACGGATGGTTCAGTAGTTACTGCATTTCTTCCTACTGCTAATTGGTCGCGTTTAGCCAGTGGAGTATGGATTCCTTACCTGGAAAAAGCCATAGGCGAAAGTGCTTATTAAATTTTCTTTCTGCTGTTAAGAAATAACACAAAAGCTCCTTCTATATAAAAAAACGTTTATGAGGAGTTACTAAAATATGAATAAAAAGCTAAATCATTTTACTTTAATGGAACTGTTGATTGTCATTGCCATTCTCGGAATTTTGGTCACTCTGTTGATTCCATCTCTTAGCAAAGCCAGAGAAGTTTCAAAAGTTGCTGTGTGTATGAGCAACATGAGCCAGATCTATACAGGTCTACAAACATACATGGTTCAGAATAGTGGTAGAGTTCCACTTCAAGATAGTGCTAACAACGCAAAAAATACCTGGACTCTTGCGGTCGATGAGATTATGACAGGTAATAAACCCAGTAGAATTCACCGTACTGTAAGCGTCACCTCTCCGATTTGGAGTAGCTGTCCGGGAAGAACCCAATATAGAGAAGGCTATGGCATCACAGACAATGCCGAAAACAGTGATTACGGCATATTCGTTAACAATTGGTATAGAATGCTCAAAGATCCATTGGCGAAAGTTCAGGATCCATCAAGTGCCGGTATACTCAGTGAAACTCACAATGAAAACGGTCGAACAGATATCGGCAACAGCTGGTTCATTGCATTGTACGCAGGCCATAGAGTTGATGTCTACGATAACATTACCAAAGGTGAAAGCCGCGACTCTGTCATGCACATGAATAATACTAAAATGAATACCGCGACTCTCGATGGTGCAGTTCACTCTAAAAGATGGATGCATTTGACTGAGTATTCAGATAAATTTGGATCCTGGTTGGTTGACTATAACTATTTTTACTAGACAGATCACATCTAATATATTAAGGAGGCTCACAGTACTCTGTAAGGCCTTAACTTTTCAATATAGATCTAACAAACGTTATGGATCAGAAGCGATAAGTTTCTATCTGGATGGACAATGACTTTTTCCCTGGAAATAAAGAATTCAAAGATACTATCAAAACTGAATGGCCTGCCGGAACAATTTGTGAACCTTGCCTTCCTGCCAAACCTTTCACTGACTGCCTTTTTCAGGCTTTGACGTGTGTAAGAATTTTTCTCATCTCTTAGCATTTCAAGTATCACATGAGCATGGTTCATAATAGACCTCCGTATTCATTTTCGAGTAAGGTATTGACCGAGCTCGGGCTCAGTGCTCCATAAATCAATAAGCCAGTAAGGCATCCATATCCGATGTCTGAAAAATTTTTTGTAGTTGTTCCTTTTGTTGTTCGATAGATTTCTTCAATAACCGTAACTTCAGCATGTAAGGTTCCTTTTCAATTGTCGAGCGTCTTTCTCTACAGAAACGGGAAAACTTATTTTCTGCTTCCATCCACTCGTTCATGGTTTGCGTAAAGTCTTTATAAGCCTGTTCAATTTTCTGATAAACAGACTGATTTTGAGGAACATCCAAACGCTCATAAAGCTGGGCTTTGGCAATGTTCATCTTGTTCATGATTTTTTGTTTTTGAATCTGACACTCGGGAACCTTCTTGAGATTCCAGGTAAAGCCAATCCAACTCAACGCTTTGGTTATCCACTTAGTAGGATCAAAATGATACCAGCAAATGCCATTTCTGTAGTCAGCCTGGAAAGTGTGATGATAGTTGTGATAACCCTCACCATAAGTGAATAAGGCCAGTAAGAAATTATCTCGTGAAGTGTCTTTGATGTTATACGGCTGATTGCCAAAGAAATGGCAGGCGGAATTTATAAAAAAAGTAAAGTGATGATTTAATACAAAACGCAATAAGCCGGCGAGAACAAGAACTCCATAAACACTACCCTGCCCAGCTGTTTGGTGATACAGCCAACCAATTCCTAAAGGGACGAGAATGTTGCTGATAATAAGCAGTGGTAAATAAAGTTTTTCCTGCCAAACAACAACCCAATCCTTCTCAAGATCTTTGACATTACTCAAATCAACCTGATCGTCAAAAGGTCTTTCGAGAATCCACCCCATGTGAGCCCACCAGAAACCTTTCTTAGCCGAGTAAGGGTCTTTCTCTAAGTGATCAACAAATTTATGATGACGTCTATGATCTGCCGACCATTGAATGATCGAGTTATGAGTTGCACATGCACCCCAGTACGCATACCAAAGCCTGACCAGTACGTTAGCATCATAAGCCTTATGAGACCAAAGGCGATGATACCCTGCAGTAATCCCCGTACCAGTGGCAACCATAAAGAAGGCAAAACAAGACCACTCAAAAGCGCTAAAGCCACCATTTTGAATCCACAGGTAAGGAACGAAAAAAGTCGCCAGAATCGGCGTTGAGAAAAGTACGATAGTATTTGTCCAATCGCGGACATTCTCCGATTGAGAACCAGACATAAGTTTAATCCCTGAATGTTAATTTTTTAACTCTGATTACTCTTAAGCATACTTTTAGGCATCAATCACCTCATTCATTATTAACCCATGAATTTTAAAGACTTAAAAATATCAAAAAAGAATTCAAAAGAGTAAATAAATGCAAAGCGGATAATATTTCGGGAAAAATGTATCCGGAATTTAGAAATTTGATTTTTTGTAGTGTTATATTATAAGCAGTTAAAATTTTAAGGATTTAAAATGAGACTTCTTCTCTCACTACTTTTTCTCAGTTCTTTTTCATATGCCGCAGAGCTAACGCAAAAATGGACAACTGAGTTTGTCGGCTCGTTAGATGGAACTAAACAAATCCGTCTACTTATTTATCGCGATAAAGACGACACTGCCTTTGGAAGCTACTTCAATACTGAAGAGTTAAAAAGGTACCATATCAAAGGCTATGTAAGAGATAATAAAGTGCTCTTCAATGAAATCGAAGGGGAAGAAAAAGTAGCCAGTTTTAAAGGAGAATTAACAGGCGACAAGAAGCCGGTCTTAACCGGAACCTACAAGAAGAATGGTGAATCATACAAAGCTAAGCTGAATTACTTCATCCACTTCCCGGCCCGCCCTGGCAGAAACCTTTACGCTCCAATCGAAGCCGACAATACTGAAGAAGTTGAAGCATTTGCAACCGGGTTTAAGAAGAATCTCCTAGCAGGTAATAAAGAAGAAGTGATCAAAAACCTGCACCACAGAATTTACGTTCATATCGATGGCAAAGGTGTCTGGCTGGAAGCTAAAGACTATATGGAAAATTACGATAAAATTTTCCACCCTGAATTTATCGAGTCAGTAAAGAAGAATTCATTCCCAATGAATATGATCAACAGCTACAAAGGCGTTTGGTTTGGCTTCAACCGCGAACTAATCATCCAAAAAACTCGCAAAGGCGACGGTCCCTTCAGGCTAAGAGTAGCTGAGATCAATAATCAGCCGAAAGAGAAATAATAGTCGTCCCATTCGCTGGAATCTAAGAGCATTTACCGGCAAATTTGCCGGTGCTCCTTCAATTATCACAAATTAACTTTTCTTCAGTCTATTCAAACCATCATCCACTACTTGAACAAAAACAACATTATATATGGCCATTTAGGTCATGGCCTAAATCTCAAGATGAAACAATTTTGTATTTTTTAGTAAATAATTTGTTTAATTAGGCAAATAGTTAAAATTTCATAGTAACAAACTGTCAGATTGAACTAATATCTGTAGTTAATAAGAAAAAAGAGAGTTCTTGTGCGCAGTATTTTTGTTATATTTTTCGTTCTTCTCATGGCTTCTTGTTCTTCTTTTGAAGAGCAAAAAAAGAAACCCAACATTATCTTAATTATGGCTGACGACATCGGTACCGAAGGTATCGGCTGTTATGGTGGATTAAGTTATAAAACTCCTAAAATTGATAAAATGGCAGAGGAAGGCGTTCGCTTTAATCACGCGTACTCTCAACCTCTTTGCACCAATACTCGTATCCAGCTGATGACTGGTCTATACAATCACCGTAACTGGAAATACTTCGGTATTCTCGATACTAACGAAAAGACTATCGGTCACTATATGCAGGAAGCCGGTTACAAAACTTGTATGGCCGGTAAGTGGCAACTGCAAAGTTACGATCCGCCGGATTACCCAGGGTCTCAAAAAAGACGTGGAACTGGTATGCACCCTAAAGATGCCGGCTTTGATGAATACAGTCTTTACCACTCGCTTCACACTGAAGACAAAGGTTCGCGCTATGCTAAGCCTAAGTACCTAGAAAACGGTAAGATTGTCGAAAAATCTATCGATAAATACGGACCGGATATGTGGGTTGATTACATCAATAGTTTCGTTGACCGAAATGCCGGCAAAGAACACCCTTTCTTTATTTACTACGCCATGGCTCTTCCACACTGGCCGGTTGTTCCTACACCGCACAGCAAAGATTGGAAACATAAAGATAAGCGTTTAATCGAAGACGATATCTACTTTAAAGATATGGTTGAATACATGGACTACGCCGTTGGCCGTATTATTGACCATGTCGATGCTAAAGGTCTTGGTGAAGACACAATGATTATCTTCTACAGTGACAACGGAACTCACCTTAAAGTAACTTCTGACACGATTAACGGTAAAGTTGCTGGAGGTAAAGGCTGGACAACTGATGCCGGAACTCGCGTGCCACTTGTTGTACGCTGGAAAGACCACCTTAAACCAAATGTTTCTGAAGAACTAACAGACTCAACTGACATTCTACCAACATGTGTAGAGATTGGCGGTTCGAAAATGGATAAAAATATTGACGGCATCAGCATTTACCCCAACCTTCTCGATGTTAATGCAAAACTGAAAGACCACATTTATTGTTTCTACGACCCTCGTCCAGGCTGGGATAAAGATCAATTTACAAAGCTGGTTTTCGCCAGAGATAAGCGTTGGAAGCTCTATGAAGATGGCCGCTTAATCGATGTTAAGAATGATGTCCTTGAGAAAAAGCCGATCATGGCCAAGAACGACACCAAAGCAACTAAAGCTATTCGTGCCGAACTTCAAAAAGTTCTAAACGATATGCAGAAACCGCTTTAATTGACTTAAGTAATTAGTATTCAGTCAACTTCGTTGTAGTAATCAGTTGGCTGAATATGAAAAAGCTTCGTTAATACTGAGCTATAGACTGTGTGAAAAACAACTAAAGGCCGAAGCTCTTTAATAATCATAGCCTAGGGTAAAACCCTGGTAGCAGATACAGAATGTTCAACAAGTCTGAAGGACTTGATCAATCATATATTCTTATCAGCTTAACGACTAGTACATTAAAACCTTAATGAAGTCCTTCAGACTTCCTAAAAATGTTCACTAAATCACCTGAGGTTCTACCCTAGGCTAGGAATCATTTAGGCTTTCAGCCTAAGTAAAAGAATCTTAAACGTTTCTCACAAAGCCAGTAATGCTCAGCGAGACGTACTTTTAAAGGGCTTCATCCACATGGGTGAAGCCTTTTTTCGTCCTTAAACTTCGATCTCGTTGATCGCTTTTAGATTCAGTTTACCCGTCCCCAATAACGGAATCTCCTCTATCTGGTGAAAGTCACCAACTTTAGGAATCCACAGGTTAGGTATTTCACGGGATTTCAACGATTTCAGAAGATCGCCGATTTCCTTTTCAAATGGTAAGTGAAGAACAACCAACTTCTCCCCTTTAGATTTATCCGGCTTACCAACGACAACAAAAGTCATTTCTTCAGTACCAAGAGCTTCCTGTAAAGCTTCTTCAACGCCACCATGAGGAACCATCTCTCCAGCAATTTTACTGAAACGGCTCATACGGCCAGTCAAAGTGATATAACCGTCGGCATCGATCTTCGCGAGGTCACCGGTATTATACCATCCGTCTTTGATCACTTCGGCAGTCTTTTCCGGCTCACCCAGGTAGCCTTGCATCACATTGGGTCCTTTGACTAGAAGAAGACCTTCTTCTCCATAGCTCAGCGTCTCAAAAGTATCCGGATTTACAGTTCTAACCAAAACTCCAGGTATAGGATGGCCCACAGAGTTTTTCTTGCCCTGTTTTAAGCCAAGCTGCCAAACGTGTTTGGGAATATTCACGCTGACTCCAGGTGAAAGCTCAGTTGCGCCATAAGCTTCAATTGGCCAAACACCGGCAGTTTCATGGAAAGCCTCCGCAACACTCTGACGCAGCTTTTCGGCTCCACTGAGAACGACTCTCAAACTCTTAAGCTGTTCTGGTTTACACTTACGTGCATAGTTATTTAAGAAGGTTGGAGTACCAAACATAATTGTAAGCTTATACTGCTCAATTAACTCACCAACTTTCGCTGATTCCAGAGGATTTGGATGATAGACAATGCGGTTGTGGTAAGCTATCGGCAACCAGAAAGACGACAGGAATCCAAAGCAATGGAATAAAGGCATGGAACCAAGTAAACTGTCGTCGCCATCGACATCACAAACTCTTAAAAGTCCACTTAAGTTAGAACTGAAGTTATAGTGAGATAGGACAACACCTTTGGGCGTTCCGGTTGATCCACTGGAGAACAGCACTGTTGCAGTCGTATTTACGTCATGAGCGGACTTAGGAAAAAGCTTTCTTTCCAAAATAAATGATGGCAGGAAAAGAGAACGAATTGCTTTCGACTTACAGTCAGAAGGCATATTTTTAGCGACCTCTTCCAGATAAACGATCTCTACACCTTCAGGAAGGCTCACTTTAACCTTATGCATAAATCTTTTTGAAGTCAAAATGCGCTTCATATTACACTTATCGGCAGCATGCTGAAGAGCGTCTTTCGATGCTGTAAAGTTCAAGAAAACCGGAACTTTGTCAGCATACATGATCGATAAAGCCGTCACTGTACCCGCGACACAGGTTGGCAATAATATACCGACATAATCCTCGCCTGGTTCTTCCGTTTTCTTCAACCAGTTACGGATGGCGAAAGACTTAATCAAGACTGTGATGTTCTTTACAGCCGGGCCATCTGAATCCTGAATAATTTTCTTAAACGGGTGCATTCTGGCATAACGTAGGAAGTCCGTGTGCAGTGGAACTCCTTTAGCAAATGTCTCGTCTTCTACTTTCATCTCCATCTCCCTTACTTTGGTGCGTAACTGTTGAGGAGTTACGTCATATGGTAATGGTTTTCCAATTTTAATATTCAGTGGATATGGTAACTTTTTAGGAATACGCGGGCACAATTTTTCGCCGTGCTTGAAACTGAAGATACTGCCCCAGGCCATACCTAAATAAAATGGTATGATGGTAACATCCTTCCTCTCTGGAAGCATTTTAGAGTAACCACTCTTAAACTCACTCAAGACTCCTGATCGAGTCAACTGTCCTTCCGGAAAAACACAAAGAACTTCACCATTTTGCAAAGACTCCTGAGCTAAACGAATACACTCAACTATCGCTTTTCTGCCTTTCGACTCTGGAACAGGTATGAAATTAAGCCACTTAAAGAATGGTTTGAAGTAAGGGATGTTATAGTACATGTCGCTTATCAAAAAACGCACTCTGCGCGATGTCGCTCCTGTAATCAAAAAGCCATCCAGCCAGGTCACATGGTTTGGCAGTAAAAGCACCGGCCCATCCTGAGGTATATTTTCTTCACCTTCGACTTTCATTTTGTAGAAAGTTCTCGTTAAACAAACGATCAAAAAGCGCAGTAGAAAGTCTGGTAAGCGGTAGAAAGCAAATAACGCAACAAATGCAGTAATGGTTACACAAATCTTAAGAACAGCACGGGTATTGTTAAACCAGCCTTCCACACTGCCAAGGTAAACCAGGTAAGAAGCTCCTAACATGGCAATGAAAGATACAAAGTTATCAAAGGCCAGGATACGACCACGAATAGCTTCATCTGAGCGTTGCTGGACATAAACCTTTAGAGGAAGAATAAAGAAACCGCCAAAGATACCCATGCAAAATAAATCAAGACTAGCTCTATAAGCACTTTCTGCATACGACATATCCAACATGAAAGCCATCATTCCGACAATACCGATTGGTACCAGACCTAACTCAATAATACCGCGCGAAAGCTTACCTGCCAGAAAACAGCCTGCTCCCATACCAATGGAAAGAATGACTAAAAGTAAAGAACCAACATTCTCAACCTGAGCTTCAGGAACGTTCACAGCAAACTTTGCCATGTTTAACACACAACTTAAAAGGACAATGCCAACTGCATAAAAATAAGCTTCACCAAAGACACAGTAAAGTAAGCTCTTATTTTTATTGACAGACTTAAATGAGCCCCAAAGATCACCGAAAACATTCCAATTCAATTTAAGCTTATCGTTTTGTGCTGGAACTTCTGGAACCTTTAACGAGAATAATGCACCAATTATAGCAATGATTGGGAAGATCAGTAAAAAACCCGGGTGCTTGAGAGCTATGGCACTGGCAGCAGTTCCGAAAATAATTGCCATGAACTGCATCATCTCAATTAGACCATTGGCATCAGATATTTCTCTTTCACTGAAAAGTTGAGGGATAATACCATTTCTCGAAGGAGAAAAGAAAGTCGATTGTAAAGCCATCAAGAAGACTGTCAATAAAAGCATCTTATGCCAAGTCGACACTTGCTCAGGGCTTTGCTGAAACATATAAAGCGACCAAGCACCAAGAAGCATCACGGCAATTTCTGAAAGTTTAGAAACTTTTAATATACTGGAACGTTTAAAGCGGTCAGAGGCCCAACCCGCAAAAGTAGCAAAAAGAACGAACGGCAGTGAAAAAATCACCGTTATCTCAGAGTTTAAAGAGAGGCCAAACAATTCTGCTTCTGCAGACTCAGTCATTCCAAACTTCTGCATGACCAACATATTTACGACACTAAAAATTACTGCTGTCTTAAAAGCATTGTCATTAAATACTCCTAAGACATAGGAAAGTGCGACACCATAAAAACGCTTTTCGCGAATCATTTCTTAAACAACTCCAATTTGATCTTAATCTGTATAAATTTACACCTCTCAAGATCATTTTTAAAAATAATATTTTATCGACTTTCTATTGATTTTTTCAATACTCCCTCAATCCGCGGAAATAATAAAATCTCTATACGACGATTTTGAGCTCTGCCTTTCTCTTCTTTATTTGAAGCAATAGGATGAAATTCCCCCATACCGACAATCTCAAACAAAGCCGGATCTACTTTACCTGTAGCCAGTATGACATGTAAAACATTAGCTGCTCTTGTAGAAGACAATTCCCAGTTTGATGGAAATCGCTCGTTATTGATTGGAATATTGTCGGTATGGCCTTCGATGCGAAAGCGTTTATCATCGATTTTAGCAAAACCTCCAGCAACTTTGGCAAGGACCTTTTTACCTTCTGCAGAAACTGTTGCCTGGCCGGAAGGAAAAAGGATTTTATTTTCCATTTTAACTTTGATGACGCCATTCAACTCTGAGATTTTAACACGTTGGTCATCAATTGTCTGTTTTAACTCAGACATCATCTTAGAATGTTCTGTCACTAAAGTTTCTTTCTGCTTCTCGCGCTCGGCGATCATCTTGGCCAGTTCTTCTTTGTGCTTTTCATTGGCTGTATTTAAAGCAAATATCTGTGCCTGGCGCTCTTGATCAAGAGCATTATTTTGCTGGACTAATTCATCTTTCTCTGTCGATAAACTATTAAGTTGTGAACTGAGAGATTCACCGTGATATGTTGCTGCCAAAACATCTTTCTTCAACTTATCGTTTTCGTACCATAGGTAAATGGTAGAACCTATGGCAGCTAAGCCAAAAAGTGAAAGTAAAGTGATGACAGGGCGATTCATTTATTTCCCGAACGTTTCAATTATAGGGTCAAGTTGATCAAGGCCGGCCACGTACTTTTCCTTACAAGCATCACAGCGGAACTCAATCTCACGTACATCTTCATTATCTATCATGACCGAGTTATTCTCCCGGCAAACGGGACATATAAATATAATTTTCTTAAAGTTCCTAATGTATGATAGGATCTTCACTTCATGCTTTTGCATTAAAAGTCCTTTTTGGGACTAAGTTAAAAGTGCTCCTAAAAAAGGCAATCATATTCACGCAGAATTGCCTTTCGTATTACACCTCTAAACTTGCGTGTATACAAAAGTAACAGGCAATTACTTAAGTTTTGTTTAAATAAGGTTCTAAGCGAACTCAAGATATTCCATGTAGTCGACATGAACACCATCCACCCAAAAACCCCACTCGCCTTCTTTATCGCCGGTATGAACAAGCGACCAGGTATTGTCTTCAATTGTTTTGATACGGTGGTATCTGTCAGCTGTAATGACATTTGAGTCCATCGGCTTCACAGTTTGTAAACCCTCAACAGTCTCTTCAACATAGCCGCCGCTCAAAATAGTCGAGCGTCCTGTCCAAGGATGGTTATGGAGGTGTTGATCGTCATCCGGTCTTAAAAAATGGTGCAGTAAAAGACTATTGCGCGAGGAGAAAGAGCCTTTAGCGTTTGCTTTAGGTTCATTCAACCAGAATCTCATCAGGTATATTTCCTCACTATGCCTGCCATGAATGGCGCGGTACCTGCTATTTTTGACGGATTCATATGCTAAGTCAACCCAGTAAGGGCGGTCTGGTTTTGAGGCTTCTGCCGCCAGATAAGGCAGATACTCTTCAAGATTCATGAATTTCCTTTGAATTGAAATTTTCGCGTCACAAATATTTATACCTAAAAGTATACCAACGAGAACAAAATTCTAAAGTTTTCTACATCTTAAGGATAAAAGATTAAAGGTACAAGTATACAGCCCTGAAATTTGTAACACATCACAGCACTCAACTCAAATTGATAATACAACAAGCAAACATATTTTTACCCTGCCAAAGGCTCACTTTTTCCCGCAGGGGAACAACTTCCAAAGTGTGGCAAATACTTTTTAGTACTGGCATTGTTATCATAACCCAGACTATTGTAGCCCAAATTTCGAAAATGAATCAAAAGCTCCTCGTTAGCGTTTTGCCAATTACTTTTACAATCATCTTTAAAGTAATCGCAACTGGACTTTTTGAGGTGGGGTATCTTCCCTGTGTGAGTCACACCAAGTGATAGAAAACCATGACCATCCGGGGTTAATAAGAAGTGACGACCATTTACCTTTTCTAAATGAAAACGACCAGTCGCACTGAGCTTGATAGAAAGGTAAACTCCATACTTATCGAAACCTTTTGCCTCCGGAAACACTTCCGTTCTCAATGTCGGCAAACTAATAAACGCCACTAAAATCACAATGATAACGTTTTTAAAATCCATAACATTTCTCCTTATTGATTATTTGTTTTAAAGCATCCTATACTCGCTAAGCAACTTAAATCAGAGATTACCACTTGCTGTAGAGTACATTTCTTGTGAACGATTTTTCATAACCTTCTGTAAAATTGGATAAGGCTTTCCATAGCTATCCATCAAGCCAGAGTGTTGACGAAGCTGCTTACGAGGATTCTGATTGGTAGCATCAATTAAACCACAATAATGCCAACCGACAAAATTCTTTCTGGAAAAGGCATTTACAAAAAACTCTTCTGTCCACTCGGCACTTTGAAGCAGATTATCTGCGACTGGGCCATAAGATCGAGGCATATGCTCAGTAAGCATAGTGTAAGCTGAATCTCCATTAATGATTGGTTTATCAACAAGCTCACTGCAACGATCCAAACCCGGTTTCTGAGCTTCATAACAAGCATATATTCGGTATAATATGATGTCCGTGCACTTACTGGTAATAGGTAATACAGAATCAATCGAATCATTGTTCGCATTTGACTTATCGCCAAGGAACATATGGTTCGGATCATACTTTTGAATCGAAGCCTTGGTAACTTCATAGTATTTGTCGATAATAAGTTTGAGGAATTCTATGTTATCTCTGACTTCAAAACCATTATACAGGTGAGTATACTCACGCCAGTTTTGGGTCTTAGCTAAATGCTCAAAAGAAGTAAACTTAGTACGGTAGACTTTGTTAAATCTCTCAATATTTTTGAAATAAAGCTCTTTCATCATGTTTACATATGCCTGCTTTCCTGGAGCAGTAGTTTGAGAATTTCTTAAACGCTGCACAAAACCGAGTCTCGATTCCCGCCTTTTACCGCCGATTACATCTGGCCTCTCGCGACAATCTTCATGGGTAAATAAAGTACAGTCCGTCATTGAGTAACCTAAAAGGTAAGGATCATCTTTCTTAGGCAGGGCAAATTCTTTGGCCATCTTATCGCACCGTTCGGCAAACATAGTAGGAAAAGACATCTAATAATTTGTCGTCAGAGATGTCGCTTTTCCAATGAGGGATATCGATAAACTTAATCGGCTGAATGTAAGCGATAGTAGGTGCTCGGTCATTCAATAAATCGTTTTGAGTATGGCAGCCAGCGGTAATAAAACCAAAATCCTGACAAACACTTAAAAACTAACTTCTCAGAGCTTTATTAAACTCAGGCCCTATATCGTTGACCCCGAGGTTTTTCTTCCAGGCTTCTATGTTATACTGCTGCTAAAAAAAATAAGAAGTGAAGTGATTAATCCCCAAGCTAATGAAAGCATTACCCTCAGGAGTAACTAACCACCAGGGATCCTCTTTTTCGGTACGAAAAAACCCTGTCGCTTTAAATATCTTTCCTTTCCAGCTGCCATACTTGTCCAGCTCTTTATGATTAATTTTTGAGTTGCTATAGACTGAGTGAATTCCACTGGCCAAGGATGCGGCCATGGAATACTTAATGACGTTTCTTCTTTTCATAACTAAACTTTCCCGAAAATCCTTTTTCATTATTACGCCGTCCGTGCTAGAATTTTACTAAAGATGAATTTTCCGGC
>JAKVBD010000085.1 GCA_022446985.1 Lentisphaerales bacterium | reverse complement strand
TAGTTTTAGCATTGAGTACGGATCATACAGTTTTTATGCTTGCGTCATTATTTCACATGGGGCTGGCTTTTGTTTGGTCAACAAATAAAATGGCTAGAATGTTGCAGTTATCAGTTCTGATTTTTTCATGCATACTAAATCAGGATTATGGAGTAGGAGAACAACTTCCCGCGGCTATTTTTATAATTTTAACCTTTGCTTTATTGATTCATAAATCGTTTATATGCTATATCATTTATGCGGTTTACTGCTTTCTGTTTTTTGCATCAATACCTTTAAGATTGCCTCACATGGAGATTACTTTCATATTTGGGATGCTATTAAGCTTTGCAACATTTTTGATTAATGACAAAGAGTTTAAATCATTACGCTTTTTAATATTTGCCGGAATGTCTAGCTGGGCTTTATATGGTGTAATGCAGCAAAGTTTGTTATATTATCAATTACAGTTTAGTGCAGGTTTCGCTTTTCTGGTAATACTTCTCTTAAGAAGGTTGATGGGCAATTGTGCTCCAGCTTACTTTTTTGTAGTTCCTTTACTGCATATATCTTCCACGCCATTGTCGCATGTTCTTCTTTATCTAAAAAAGCTACCAATGAGTGCTTACATAATCGCTGTCAGTTTCATTATCTTTGGTATTGGCTTTTACCTAAATATCAAAAAATCGAAAACCTTACTTGGGACTGCGGAGCAGCAGGTGGAATAAAAAAATCACTTTGGGTGTCACTATTGAGTAAAGTACGAACAGTTAATAGGAAAATAAATTAATCCTTAAAACAGGTATGATCTATGAAATTCTTAGTGCTGTTCGTTTCTTTTTTGGCACTTTCGTATTTAGTGGGGGTAAAACCACTAACTCCAGAAACAGATTTTTTATAAAAGTTATCAAAAGCTTATATTATTTAATGGTTAACACCTTCATTCAAGTAATTAATCGGCATAAATCCGCTGCGCTATTTATACGATAACTCCTTGAAGACCAGTTATTTTACTAGCGCAACATCTCGCCGGCGGGTAGAAATCCAAAGGATTTGTTTTAAGCAGTAATAATCTCAGGACATTAAGGTTAACTGTTCTTTTTGACAAAAGTTACCCTATGTAAATACGAAAGCAGCAATCATTTGATTGAGTTGAGAATAAAGCGACTACTTAAAAGAACAATAAAAAGCGTCTCTGGGATGATTCGAATCGTTTTTGACAAATATTTATTTGGAAAAAAGTCACATATAGAGCTCAGCATCAGTTATATCAATATAGTTAATTAATTTAATTAAGGTTAAACATGATGCGTGCGTTGATTTTAAGTGTGTTACTTGGGGTAAGTTTTTCTGTTTCTGCAGAAGATCGCCCCAACATAGTGTTTTTACTGGCTGATGACTTAGGCTATGCAGATTTAGGTTCTTTTGGCAGTAAGATTGTTAAGTCTCCTCATCTTGATAAACTGGCTTCAGAAGGTATGAGGCTTACTCATTGTTACTCCGCCAGTCCTAATTGTTCTCCTGCGAGAACAGGGGTTTTAACAGGTCGGAGTCCTTACAGGGTTGGGATGTACGATTTTGCTCGCTTCAAAGAATTACATATTTCCAAAGACGAAACCACAGTTGCTGAAATTCTTCAATCAGCAGGCTATCAGACGATGTTTGCGGGTAAGTGGCACTGCAGTGGCGATTTTCCCAATCAGCCGAATCCAGGAGATCATGGATTTGATCATTGGTTTGCCAACAAGAGTAACTTCGGCAAAGATGCGGCTGGATTTTATAGAAATGGTAAAGCTCTTGAGCCTGTGAAAGGCTGGGTGGCAGAAGTTGTTGTTGATGAAGCTCTATCATTTCTGGATAAGAGAGATAAGTCAAAACCGTTTATGACTATGCTTTGGTTCAGTGAACCGCATACACCGGTTCTTGCTGCTGATGAGTTCTTGGATTTATATAAAAATGAAGAAACTGAAAAATTAGCCAAAGAACTTAAGTATGGTGGCCCTCAGGTTATACGCGGTAGAGCCAAAGAAGATCAAAAAGCTCGTTACTTCGGCTGTATTTCTATGATGGACCATCATATCGGGCGTTTGACGGATTATCTTAAGAAAAACGGTTTAGATGAAAATACTATTATAGTTTTTACGAGTGATAATGGCCCAGAACACAGAGTCGACACCAGCTTTGGCTCTCCTGGAGATTTACGTGGTGCTAAAGGTCATATTCATGAAGGCGGGTACCGAGTGCCGGGAATCATTAAGTGGTCAGGGAAAATTAAGGCAGGCTCAACAAGTGAAGAACCTGTAAATGGAACAGATTGGCTCCCCAGTTTAATTGCCGCAGCGGGAGCAGATAATACCGGATCTAAGATACTTGATGGAACTGATGTTTTGCCTGCATTGATTTCAGGTGCGAATATCAAGCGCGAGAAACCAATGATGTGGTGGTTGTATCACGCTCGGGGTGCGAAAGAAGTAGCTATGAGAATTGGTAACTACAAAATTTTGGCAAACATGCTTCCTCAAGAAAAGATCACAATCAATGATGCTAAACCTCCTAAGGATATGTCGATCATGGAGTTCATCAAGAAAGCGGAGATTGGTAATTTCTCTCTTTATAACCTCAAAGAAGATCCTAACGAAACGAAAGACTTAGCAAAAGTACAACCGGAAAAACTTTCGGAAATGAGAAAGGTGATGTTGGAGCTTCACAGTGAAATACGTGAAGAAGGACCTGTATATAAACTGCAGTCATACAGAAAAAAGAAGAAGTAATCATCGAAAATACAGAGAGGTTTACTTCTCTGTATTTATTTCAGTATTGGAGTAAGAATATGGCAGGTGATTCATCAGTTCATCTACCAGCATAAAACTGTCAACAGGTTTACGTAGAAAAGAACTGAAGAATTGAGTATTGGGATTTTCTTCTTTGTCCATCAAAGATGCAGAGCATGCGATAATTTGGGGATTGTAATTAGGTAGTTTTTCACTGATTCTTTTTGCTGATTCATAGCCATCCATGACCGGCATCTTTAAATCCATAATGATTAGTTCAGGCTTCCACAGAAGGGCTTGTTCTAAGGCTTTTTGGCCATTTTCTGCAGTTTGTAAATCGAGATTTTTATTTTCCAGGGCTTTAAGAAAGTACTTTAGGTTATCTTCGTTATCATCAACCAGAAGAACTTTATTTTGCTCAAATTGAATCATGTCCAACATTGAATTTGAGAGGTAAAAGTCATTGTCTGGATCATGCATGAGAACTTCAATAGAAGGAATGTACAGTGTGAAAACGGAACCTTTATTTAATTCACTTTCAACACTCAATCGACCATTCATAAGGAGAGCTAATTTTTGAGAAATGGCTAACCCGAGACCAGCGCCCTGATAAAGCTTATCGCCTTGATTCTTGGCTTGAATAAAATTATCAAAAATGCTCTTGCTGTCTTCTTCAGAAATTCCAATACCAGAGTCTTTAACTTTAATTTCTAATGAAGCTGACTTCTTCGAATTGTCTTTAAACTCACACTCAACTATAACTTCTATAGACCCTTTCTCTGTAAACTTTATCGCATTTCCTATAAGATTGGTAAGGATTTGACGCAAGCGAATTTCATCGAACATAAAAGTCCTTGGGAAATCTTTTGGGAGCTTGAGAGAAAGTATGTTTTGATTTTTAGATGCTTCATTTTCCAACATCATTATTACATCGTTGATGGCATCACTTATGGACGCTTCTTTGGGGGTAAGACTAAAGTTGCCAGATTCAATTTTTGACATATCCAGAACATCATTGATTAATGTCATGAGATTTTTGCCACTGTTTCTTATAGAGTCAAGATAAATCTTGTTTTGTTCATCAGTCTCTTGAATTGCCAGAATTTCTGAAAATCCTAGTATAGCGTTCATCGGGGTGCGAATTTCATGACTCATATTCGCGAGAAAAGCCCCAGTTGCTTTGTTGGCTTCTTCGGCGGCTTCCTTGGCTTCTCTTAGTTCAGAAGTTCTTTGTTCGACAAGACTTTCTAGTTGACCTCTAAATTTATTTACTTCGGAAGTCATATCATTAAAAACTTTAGCGAGGTCACCGATTTCATCGTCACTCATGATGGGGGCTTGAGTGTGAGTCTCTCCTTTGGAAAATCGTTTAATTGACTCGTTTAGAGTTTCTATAGGCCGTGTTAAAGATGATGAAACCTTTAGTCCTAAAAGAAGAACCAAAATAGCTATACCAGTTGAAACCATGACAACTTTGTAGGCAATTGAGTGCATGTCAGCAAGTATTTCACTTTCATCTTGGAGAATCATAATTGTAAGGCCGTCCTCTGTACTGGCATGGCCAATCAAACTTTGTTTTCCAGTAAGTCCGAAGATCGGTTTCGCATTGCTTATGTGTTCTTTTAACTGAGGGGTGATGACTTTTAATATCTTGCTCTGATCAGGATGATAAAGGAACCTGTTTTGAGCATCAATCAAAGAAGCAAAACCGGATTCCCCTAGTTTAAGGTGGGAGACAATGGAGTTAACCTTTTCCATATTTAACTGTGCGAGCACGATGGCCTTAACTTTTCCTTGTTCGTCTAGAACTGGTGCCGTGAAACTGGTTATAAATCGAAGTGGTTCGGGTAAGTAATAGGCATTAGACATCTGAGGCTTAGCACTTGTCAGAGTGTTTATAAAGAAAGGAGAGTATTTCCAGCCAGAAGTGTAGTTGTAGTCGGTTGAGGTAATCACTTCTCCTTGCGGCCTCAATACTGCAATGTCATCATACGTAGCTAGAATTTTTTTGAGTTTTTTAAGCTCCATTTTCAACTTGTCTGGATTTTGTAAGTTATTCAAAACCACGTTGTTTTGAGCAATAACTTCGGTGTTGTTTTGAGCCGCTTTGTAAACGTTGTTGACATTGTGCAATAGTTCCGCAGCCAGGTATTTGGAACTTATTAAGAACTCATTCAGTGTTGCTTTTTTTGAAAAGTAAAGTCCTACAAGAGTTAGTAGAATAACCGTAAAGGCGGTCAGACTCAAGAAGTTCAACAGTATGCGTTTTTTTATTCTCTGCTTCATGTCAGTTATTTTTCTTCAAAATAGTAAATAGTTTTTGATTCAATGAATTATGGCCTATGCTTTTAGTATAGAATTTACTTTTTTGCTTTTGTTCTTCAGGCATATTGATCAATGTATTGCTCTTGATGTCATCATTAAGAAACTTCTCTGACCCCACTATGCCATTTGCATAATTGAATTGGTTTGAAATACGTGCAGCAGATTTTGGCCTACTAAGAAAATTTAGTAACTTGTAGGCATTTTCTTTGTTGGGAGCATTATTGCTCATTGAGATAATCTCAGACCAAGCGTTTAGACCAAAAGAGGGAATAATAAATTTAATATGAGGATGCTTTTTTTGATAACTGATAAAGTCGCCACTATAGGTTTGCGCAAATAATACTTCTTGGCTGACTAATAAATCGAGATTGTCAAAAGTGTCTCCAACTCGTGGAGCGTTCTGGACAATTTTGTTTGCTAAGACTTCAAGCGGTTTTATGAACTCAGTCGTTAGAGCTGTTCGCTTACTATAATCAAAACCTATGACAGTCAGTAGGGTGAGAAAGAAGTCATCATTGTCATCAAGTAAGGCAACTTTACTTTTGTAAATAGAGTCGGTAAGAAATAAGTAATCAAGAATCTCTCCATCAATTTTACTGGAGTCATAGGCAAAACCTGTGACGCCATATGAAAGAGGAATACCGACCTCTTGGTATTTATGGAAATGGTCGTGAAATTTGTCTTTGTGAAGTAATTTTTTGGGATCGAGGGTATCAATTAGTTTAAGTGGTTGGTAGCGATCAAAAATGAGTTGTGCATCGAAAATAGTTAAGTCACAAAAAAGAGGGTCTGCTTGAAGATTACTCACTTGCTCTTCAACAGTTTCAAATTCCTTGAGTATAACTTTTATACCAGTTTCTTTCTCAAATTCCCTGAAGAGTTCAAGAGGTGAATATTCTTCCCAGTTGTAAATGATAACTTCATTTGACTGTTTTTCGGTAATTGGCGGGATAGAGGGCTTTTCACTACATCCTGCAAAAAGGAATAGAATGAACATGTATAACATTCTGAAAAGCATCGGGTTTTGACCTCATTGAAATATTCCTTAGATATTATCAATCTATCTTAGAGCAGTATCAAGAATAATACCTAAGAAAAGTGTCAACGATTTTTTAGTCTCTTCTATAGAAAATGACCCGGAGTTTATCCGGGTTATTTATTCTAAAGTAGAATGTCTTCAACGATATTCGCTGCATCGACTCCAGTAAGCTTAAAATCAAGACCCTGGAACTTATAACTGAGTCTGTTGTGGTCTATACCAACCTGGTTGAGAATAGTGGCTTTTAAGTCGTTAATGTGAACTGGATTTTCGAGAATGTTATAACAGAAATCATCAGTTTTCCCACAGATCATTCCCGGATTGATACCGCCGCCAGCCATCCATACAGAGAAGCAACGAGGATGGTGGTCACGACCATAGTTATCGCGTGTCAGTTTACCTTGTGAATAGATGGTACGTCCAAACTCTCCATCCCAGATAACCAGAGTTTCATCAAGTAGACCTTTTTGCTTAAGATCTTGAACAAGTCCATAGGCAGCTTGATCTATGTCTCTACACTGATTTGGCAGGTCATTGCCAATATTAAAGTGTTGATCCCAACCGCGGTGGAATATCTGTGCCATTTGCTCACCGCGTTCGACCATTCGTCTTGCTTGTAAACAACTGGAGGCAAATGTGCCGGCTTTAGTTAGTTCTGCATCTTTACCAGCCAGTCTTTGTATTTCTGACTATTCAGGTCATAGGCTTTCATCTTATTTTTGACTGTGCCTATTTCTTTGTTGAGTTCATTGAACTTTTTTTCATCTTCTTCTGAGAAGAGGCGAACAATTGGTGGGACATTTGCTTTATTTCCATCCATGGCACTTTCGGTAATGTTGTTGAAGTACCCAGTCAATGAATTTTACTCTTTGGCTGAAATCGGGTCAAATTTTTGGTCGTGACATGCCGCGCAACCAGTTGTCAGTCCGAGCCAGACAGTAGACGTCGTAGATGTACGGTCAACAGCATAACGAACGTAGTATTTTTCATCAATTGAACCACCTTCACTGGTAGTTACATTACAGCGGTTGAAACCGGGCAGGGTGGCATTTGGCAATAAATCACCTGCAAGCTGTTTTATGGTGAATTGTGAAAAAGGCATATTCCTATTGAATGCATTGATGACCCAATCGCGGTAAGGCCACATGCTACGGTAGTTATCCAAGTGAAGACCATGTGTATCGCCATAACGTGCAGCATCGAGCCAATAACGAGCCATGTGTTCGCCATAGTTTTCTGAAGCCATGAGGCGATCGATTGCTTTTTCATAAGCACTGGGGGGATTTATCTGCCAGAAATTTATATAATTCTTCAATTGTAGGAGGAAGTTCAGTGATGTCAAAAGTTAAACGGCGAAGCAGGGTAGCTTTATTGGCTTCCGGCATTGGTGCCAAATCTTGTTTCTCGAGGGCGCTTAAAACGAATTTATCGAGTTTTGATGACCCCCAATCCTTTTTTGTTGTCGGAGCCTTGTGGTCAAGGATGGGGATGAATACCCAGTGATCTTGATACTCAGCACCTTGTTCGATCCATTTTTTAATAAGTGCTTTTTCTTTATCTGAAAGTGACTTGTGAGTTTCAGGTGGCGGCATGACGTCATCTTCATCATCCATGATTATTCTTTCCCACAGAGTCGATTCCTCAACTTTTCCTGGGACTATGGCATATCGAGCTTTCTTTTTGCCTAGCTTTTTAGTAGCAAATTCAAAGGTATGCAACTGTAGTTTACCTTTAATATGCTTTTCATCAGGGCCATGACAATGAAAATATTTATCTGAGAGGATGGGGCGAATATGCTGATTGAATTCAATCTTATCAGCATAGAGGGGTAACAGACTAACACAAATACACAACAACAAAAACTTCACAGGTTCCCCTTTAATGGGATACTTTACAGTAACTGAAATAACCAAATCATATAATTATTTCAATCAATGAACTTATATTTCTGCAATAGCTACTCAATTCATTCACTGAAATTTATAAAGAGAACGTTGCGACTTAGATTTTATTGACACGTAAAATTTACTTTTTTAGTGTATCTCCTTTGGAGACTTGAATGAGGCGAAAGCGGACTTTTGTGGGAAAGAATTTTTTCAAGTCTGGTTGGCTGTGAGCATGCGATTTACCGTTGGGGAGTCCTTGAATTTTTGGGCCTTTTATCACTAAAGACATTTTCTTGAGCCCTTCAGTCCAAACTACTTTATCTTTCTGCCAAAGTGTTTTCATATCTCTGACGATTTCATAACTGCCTGTTTTAGTGTATTTGGGAGAGCCAGCTACAGCATAGCGACTGCCATTTTGCCCTTTGTTGCCAATATAACAGACACTCCAGTAGGTTGGTATATCACCATCCGGCATTTCAAGAACATCGATTAATATGTGAACTTTACCATCGGCATAATTAACTGGTGTTCGCCAATTTACAGGAGTTATTTTATTTAATTCATCAGCCTCGACATAGAGGTGAGATTTTGTCGGTACTGCATCCTTTTCTTCAAAGGTGAAAGTTTTGTCAAATAGCAGGAATTGTTCAGCTTTTATAGAAGAAGTAACTAAGAGGAAGATCGAAAAAAATGAAATACTGGAAAACTTTAGCATAGATATCTCTTTATTGAAATTACACATACATCACAGAAACATAGCCAGTGATGTGCGAATGTTATTTTCTTTATAGGTGCTAAATTGTTTTAATTGACCCGAGAATACATTTTTATCTGCGATTACTGTCTAAAAGGATTTACGACTTATGACTCTTAAGTATTTAGTTAAAGAAATTTCTAAGAATGCCGATTGGTATGCCAAAAAGTTTAATGTGACTGTAGATAAAGAATTCGCTGCTTTGAATCTTGTAAAGGAAATAGGGCAGTTTGCCGAGGCACGTTTAATAGAGCAGGGAATCAGTACTAAAAAGCTTGATGATGTGGCAGCTAAAGATAGAATGACTCAAGAGTTAGTAGATATTATCGCTTTAGCAATTATCAATGCAGATCTTTACGATATAGATATTCAGAAAGCCTTGCAGGAAAAGTGGCTTAATAAAACGGGCAGTTGAACAATATAAATTACCCAGTTTGAGCCACAATAAAATTTGTAATGCCTGCGCAAAAATAATATGTAGTAATGGTAGGGGATAATGCAAAATGGTAAAGAATCGGGCTAATATATAAACGACAGTCCTATTATTCGCAAAAAGCTTTAGGATTTTTTGTCGATAAGATGAGATTCGATATCCTTGCAGAAGGGGCTAATGGCTATGATGCCATAGATTTATACTTTAAGCCACTGCCTGATTTGCTAGCGACAGATATAACGATGTCAAATTGTAAGGGCTTTCATGCTAAAGTGAAAAATATGAGCAGAGATCCTTTTGCAAAAGCTTTGGTGTGCAGTGTAATAGGCGATGCTTCAGTGATCATAGAGTCTTTGAAAGCAGGCGCATGTGGTCATGTAAACAAGGTCAATATTTTTATATGGCTTTTCTTGTTTGGACACTTTAAATAATGATGTGCTTGAAGGGTTAGAGGATATCTATTGCTGGAGACTTTTTAGAACTTTTTCAAAATGACTTTTCATAGGTCCTTGGTATTCGTCCTGAATCACTTTTCTTGCAAGTTGAGTATCTTTATTCTGTAAAAGATATAGTGTTTTTAGAAGGGCTTCCTGTTCTGGGTCTGCATCGTTTATTCTTTTAAAGTTTTCTTTGTAATGAATATCGTGTACATGGATAATTGTATTTTGATTGTTTACCACAAGTGTTAATTCACCGGATTGTGAGTCCAAGAAGAGAAGCATTCCTTTAATCGTAGATTGTTTCAATTGCAGCTTTAGTTGCTGGCCGAAGTCTGTTTTGTAACCATTGACGATATTTTTCGTCAGCGAAGGACTATCAATTTTGTCTAATATTATTTCAAAAAAGTTTAAATTTACTTCTAATTCTTTTTCTATCTGAATGATGTGTTCTTGAGCTTTTTTTAGCTTTAGCTTTACAATAAGATTTATAGCCTCTTTGATTTTCAAACTTTTCCGGTTGTCTCTTATTTGAGGCGAGTGGCTGGCCATCGTAGGTTTGACTGTAAGCAATTTTTCAAAAAGAGATTTTTTGTTATTTTCAGATATGAGCTCTTTAGGAGGGGATAGGGCCGAAGTTCGGCGTCTTTCAATTTCCGCTTTTAGGGCCAGGCTCTCTAAAGCAAAGGGACCATAGTATGAGTTAATTAAGGCTAATGCTTCATTCCAGGATTTTCTAAGTGATAATTCTCTGACTTGGAATTTAAATTCTTGAAACTCTTGGCGTGGAGTGATGACGCGCTCTTTGACTTTCATTTTTTGTAATTGTTGTGTATTAACTTCAACAACGAATTTTTCTTTAGGGTTCAACGAATTGAGATTTTTATCATCTCTAATTGAGACTGTGGAAGTTGAGTTTTTTGAAATACTGCTTTTGGGAGAAGTCTTTGCGACTAACTCGTCTTCAGGAGGTTGGCCTTCGGTAATTAAAAAGTACAAAAAGCTTAAGGCAAAGGAGAGTATTGCTGCGATTGATAGGTTTATTATGAAACTGTTTTATTTTGTAGAGATTTTATGAGCTTTAACAGCTGGTTTATGTGTATTAAGAGCCGCAGAAAGTGCAGAAGCGTTGAGCAATTGTGGCTTGGCTTCTTCATACTCTTCTTCTTGAAAGTCAGTTAAGAAGTCATCGTCAAACTTTGTAGTTAATCTGGTTTTGCGGGAGTTGGTGCTCTGTCCATCAAGCAAGCTAAGGCAATGATTGGATTCTTTAATAACCTCGAACCAACTTTCAAATCTGCTTTGGGGATTAACTGCCAGAAGGCGGTAAAGAAGTGCAAGCGTTTTTTCTCCTAGCCTGAATTCATGCGACTTTGACAGCTTTAAGTCGTAGTAGTCGTCTATGCAGACATACTCCAGATTTTCAAAAGGCTTTTTTCCCGTGAGCATAAAGTAAAGACAGGCACCCAATGAAAACATATCACTTTGAAATGAAGGAGCTTCTTCGTCAAGGGTTACTTCCGGTCCTAGAAAGCGCTCATTAAAATACTCATTTTCATCATTTATAAAATGTTCATCTTTAAGTAAAATTGCAGCATGGCCGAGGTCTGAGAGCCTTACTTGACCATCTGATGTAAGGTAAATCTTATTAGTGTTTAAATTATAATGGCCAAGTCCCGTTGTTTGATAAGCGGTATCTAGGCAAACTGCTATGTCTCTGCAGATGGATAGGGCGACTCCAGGCTCTATGGGGCCATTTAAATGCAGCAGCCTGGTTACACTTTCCAGGTTTTCATAGGGCCAGACTGTATACAGCATACCATCCAGGGTACGGCCACAATTTATAATTTTTAAGTGCTCAGGTTGCGCCAGGTGGCTGACGGACTGAGCGATTTCAAGAAACTCTTCAGAGGAGGTTACCGAGTAGGTGAAGTCCCAGAAGTATAAGCGCAAAAGAACCGGGCATTGTTTAAAAAGATCAAAGGCAATGTAAATATTGGTGTTTGTTTTCTGCTCTAGAAGCTTTTTGAGTTCGTAACGCTCGGCAACAAAGTGACCGATACACACTGCATTGTCAATGCTCTTAACCATTTGCCCACAATTACTGCACTTAAGATGGCCATCCAACCAATTCTCAGCTGAGTTTAAGCGTCCACATATTTTGCAGCAATATTTCATTTTTTCGTCAATCTATCCATCAAATACTTTGACATGAGTACATAAAAAGGGTGGACTAAATAAAGCGAACTTACAAAAAGCGCATTTAACTAGACCTCGCAAACACAGTTACTAACATAAATCCTGCTATACCATTTAGTCCTATGAATTTGCAAATTATGTCTAATTAATCTTTAAAAAATATAAAACCTTAGATACAAAAGTGACATATATGAAATATTCATCATTTTCAATCATTGGTTAAATGTTTTAATCGGCATATTTAGTTTTGTCGATAGATTTCACAAATAAATTAACTATATAAGCAAATTTTTTATCAAAGCAGTTGCTTTTTAAGTCATTTTGAATATGTTTAAATCTCATAATTTCATTGAATGAATTTAATAGTAGTGAGGAAGATATGTTTATAAGAAAAATAGTTTATATTACTATATTATCGTTGGTCTTACCAACATTTGCACATGAAGCGGATATTCCTGTAAGCAACTCTACAACAGCACCAATTACTGTACCCGTTCTAACTGGCCAGGGTGATATGTCTTACACAACAGTTCCTGGCTGGGGGAAAGTACCAGGTAGTGACTATATCGGTTCAACACATGGCGGTATTGCGGTTGATGAAAGTGGCTTGATTTATGTATCAACAAATGGTAGCCAGACTTTATGCATATTCAAAGAAGACGGGACTTTTGTGAGGTCTTTTGGCCCATCATTTAAAGGTATTCATGGTATGAATATCAATAAGATAGATGGTGTAGAATTTATCTTTGCTGCAGCTATGGGTAAAGTCATGAAGATTGCTCTCGATGGTAAGACTGTTCTGACGATTAATGGCAAAGAGCAAGGATGGAAAAAAGCAACTGCTGTAGCTGTCGCGCCGGATGGTAAGATTTATGTAGCTGACGGTTATGGCAGCAGTAAGATTTTTATATATGAGCAAGACGGGACTTTTGTAAAATCATTTGGAATTAAAGGGGCTGGAGATGGTCAATTTAAGACTAGCCATGGACTCGCTATCGATATTCGCGGGAATAAGCCAGTTCTTCTAGTATGTGATAGAGAGAACAAACGACTACAAACAGTTGACTTGGAAAATTATTCTATGAACGTAGTCGCAACTGACTTACGTAGACCTTGTGCGGTTTCAATCTGGGGTGATTATGTTGCTGTTGCAGAACTTCAGGGGAGAGTAGTCATACTTGATAAAGATTTTAATATTGTCAGCAAAGTAGGTGACAACCCAGATAATAAGCAATGGGCTAAGTTCGGAGCTAAGCCTGAAACATGGCAAGGTGGTATTTTTACAGCTCCGCATGGCGTAAGCTTTGATGCTAAAGGCAATCTATATGTCATGGATTGGAATAAATGGGGTCGTGTAACGAAATTGACTAAAAACTAATCAGTTTAAGTTAAATATTTTGTAAGAGGCGGGATACACAAGTTGTAACTCGTCTTTTTGGTATTTGGGGTGTATAATTTTGTATTAACATAGTGAAATTATTAAGATTCTGTAGTTTTTGTGTTGTATCACAATCTTGCTGACGGTTGATTCCTTTGAATGGAATAGAGTAGAATTGCTAGTTATTGCTTTTTATGTGACAAATTAGTAACTCATAATATAATACGTTTATTCAATAAGTGTTTGTGAGGTTTACTTAACCATGGAGATGGCATATTATTGCACCCAGTGCAATGCAGCTAATTTAATCGATTACCACAATGGTGAGTTTTTTGGTAGTTGTTTTAATTGTGGTTCTCCTATTCACTTGCAGCAAACAGATTCTCTTTGCATAAATACTATTATTGGCGAACGTTATCAAATTCGCGAACTTCTGGAAGAAACCGGCATAAATAACCTTTATCTTGCGACTGACCTCGTAACTTCTAACCTGGTGATCCTACGAGTTTTTTGTTGGGACTTTTCCTACTCTATTTCAGACCCAGAAGATTTTTTAAATACAGTTGATTCAGTTGGTGGAATTGCTGCACCTACTCATGTCGAAATAGTCGATTGGGGTATAAATGAAGACCTCATCTTTACGGTTTGGCCTTGTGAAAATATTGAAACATTGACCCGACTGTTGAAGCATCACACAAATTTCGAACCAGAAGTTGCCTTGTCGATTTGTCGTGAAATTGCGATAGCCTTAGAAAATATTTACTTTGAAACAGGTGTTGGCCATTATAATCTATCTGCAGATGTAATTTATCTTGATGGTCAAGGAAATACACGTTTTTCAGATGCAGGTCATGCTGCTTATTTATTTTATGATGAACATTTTCAAGATGCAGAGTTTAATATCTTTAACGCTCACTATGTAAGTCCTGAAATAACTTTTAATTGGTCTTTCCCGGATATCCGAAGCGATATGTACTCTTTAGGCTGTTGCTTGTATGCTATGGTAACGGGCAAGCTTCCTTTTGGTCACCGTGGTCCACAAAATGAAGCCGATTATACCAATTTTAGCTTAACTAAGCCCGATGAGTTACGTTTGGGCGATACCTTTTGTCAGATTTTTTATGGCATGACTGAAGTTAACCCAGATGATCGATATGAGTCTTGGCATGATGTTATCAAGCATATGGATAATTATTTCCATGAAGATAAGATGCAAAGAAAAAGTTCCATGTCTGGAAAGCGTCGCTCTTTAACAATCAGCTATAATTTCGATGTTTTCACAGATATCGATGAAACATTAGTAAAGAAAGCAAGATCGAAAAAGCGTCAGAAGAAAAAGAAAGCTTTATCGTCATCGGATATCCGTGTTAGAATGCGTTCAGAATCCCCAATCAGCAAGATTCGCACAAGATCCGGTAAAAGTGTACGAAAAAAGAATCGTAAGAATGACAATACAACATTATTGACAGTAGCTTCGGTTATCGCTGTTCTTGGAGTTTTACTATTTGCAATACTGGCCTCTAAACTTTCAGGCGTGAATTCTGAAAACTTTGCAGCTGTCAAGAAAGAAAATAAAGAAGTCACATCGAAACAATCAACAGAATTAAAGACTGCAGTTAAGTCTAAAACTCAGAAAAACAAGAAAACACAAGCTGCATCGACATTAGACACTGCTACAATTCCATTGACTGCAGAAGATGAGTTTAAAGAGCTTACTTTTGAAGTAAGAGAATTTACCATGCGCAAAGAGTGGGATAAAGCGTTGACTCTTTGTGAGCTTTATGATGGCCCATATAATACCCAAGTCACTAAGTTGAGAGCTGAGATCGAAAAAAAGAGGATGAGCTATCTGCAGGTTCAGCTCGATAAAAGTCGCGTAAAAGAGCCGGCCGGAGTAACAGATCAACCACTTGGTGAACATGGTTCTTTAAAAGAAATGGTAGATAAGATTTATAAGGGGCAATATACCGAAGCCTTAACTATGCTGCCATATGTCGAAAATACAGAGAAGATGAATTTATCTTTGGAAAAAGCTTCATTGGAAGATCTTGGTCCAGAAAGATTGAAGAATTTGATCGGCCGTGGTTATGAAATGGAAGTAGGCAGAGAAATAACTTTAAATGTCGAAGGAAATGACTTCAAAGGAACCCTTCAACAGGTTAGTATAATAAATGGTTCACTTAAAATAAAAGTAAATTATCTCTCTCGCAAACTGGAGAGAATTTACAGTTTTAATTTAATTAACCCTCAAGATAACCTTAAGAGAATCGTTAAGAGTGATCAAGTAGAACAAGCTTTTACTCGTTTCTTGTTCTTACTAAAGAAAAAACTTTACGATCAAGCTCTTGATTCGCTTTCAAAGTATGATGGTTCTCTGAAAGAAGCGCTTACAACTGCCATGCAGGATATTCAAAATGATAAAGCTCAAACAAAATGGTTGGAATTAGTCAGTTTCCTTTCTCTTCAAAATGGCTTGGATGATAATAAGTTTGTTGAATCATTTAAATCCATTCACTTAGTTGGAGGCGATGCATGGGTTGCTAAGTGGCTCATGAACGATTTTATTAAAAAATATGGACTCTCCAGCTTTTATGAACAGAAAAAAAGTCGTATCTCCTTGCTTCAGTCATTCCTTTCCAATTATAGCAGTTCGTCAAAAGAACCTTCATTGATAGTTTCTGCAGATGGTCGCCCGGGAACGACAAGTTTCTTAAAAGCTGTAAAAGAAGTTGAATCCGGTGGGCTAATTCGCCTTTTACCTGGTGAGTATTCTGGAAATCTTATTATAAATCGTAAGATGCAAATCATTGGAGCAACAGGGGTTTCTTACAATGGAAATATGAGCTTAGATGAAGACCATATAGATTTAAGCCATATACACTTTAAAGAAGGTTATGTAGAACTTCACCGTAAAGTCAGAAACGTACAGCTTGATTGGTTATTTTTCGATAAGTCTGGAATGAAATTACGCGGTGAGAATTCATTTGTAACGATTGCGAATTGTCTAGTAAGAGGTCTTAATCTTACAACTTGCCGTAAGATAAACATAACTGACTCAGTACTTTTAGATTCCGATGATTCCGATGCTAATAACCGTTATGCGATTAATGGCTTCCTATCTGGTTCATTGACTAACTCTATCATCTACTCTCAAGATGGTTATGCCATGAAAATGCATGACAAAATGGACTCAACTCTACTAGTGAAGTACTGCCTCTTTTATGGTAAGAAAGGGCTGGTATTTAAGAATAAAGACAAACTTAGTATTCTTGATGAAAACAATTTCAATAGAGAGGTAGGTCGTTTGGTGAATTCTGAATTAGTTGTTCCTCAGTTTGTTGGCGCCCAATACGGAAACTATAAACTTAAAGATTTTACACCTGGCTTTTTCACAGGTGAGGATAAGAAAGCCATCGGCATTCAGTTTAGCTATAAAATCCAAAAATAATTCATTCAAAATTTGTAGTAATGAATTTTTAGTCTTATTTAATTTCAGTCATTGAAATAAGGAGTTTTTTGTGGAAGTCATTTCAGAGAATAAATGCTTTGGTGGAACAGTTAAGTTCATAAAACACGCGTCTAAATATGTTAATACAGACATGACCTTTTCGATTTTTGTTCCTGCTCAGGCCAGTGAGCAATCATCCGTTCCTGTACTTTACTATCTATCTGGCCTTACATGTACAGCTGAAAATTTTACTTTTAAAGCAGGTGCTTTCTAAAAGGCCGCAGAGCTTGGTTTAGTGATTGTTTGTCCGGATACCTCGCCAAGAGGCACTGGAATTGGAGGTGAAGATGAGCGTTATGACCTTGGAAGTGGAGCTGGTTTCTATGTCAACTCCACGACAGATAAATGGAAATGTCATTATCAGATGTATGACTATGTAACCAAAGAATTGCCGGAATTAGTCAACAAAGAGTTCAATTTGAATACTGAAAAGGTTGGTATAACTGGTCATTCTATGGGAGGACACGGAGCTTTGGTTTGTGCTTTGAAAAACCCTGAGGTTTACTCATCTGTTTCAGCTTTTGCTCCTATCTGTGCACCTTCTCAATGTGCTTGGGGAGAACTTGCCTTTACTGAGTATTTGGGATCGAATAAGGCATCCTGGAGTGAGTATGACGCGACAGAACTTATCAAAGAAAAATCATGGAATGGTCCAATACTTATTGATCAAGGTTCTGAGGATCAGTTTTTAGCAGACCAACTCAAGCCTGAATTATTGATTGAGCAGTGTAAAGCACAAAATATTGAGCTGATTTATAATCTTCGTGAAGGCTACGATCACTCCTATTACTTTATTTCAACATTTGTGGATGAACATCTAGAATTTCACATGAAGCAATTAACTTAGTCGTTCATTTTTGATGAGTTTTAATTGAGCTTGTAATAAATGGCCACCCAAGCTTGGACGGCTTCTAGTATAGGTTCCGTTTTCTTTTAAACCCGGGGCATTCTGTTAAGTTATACTAATCTGGTCAACATTCTTATCGTGCTCACCCTGATCGTCAATTTTCGGGTTCATCCAATAATCAATTCCATAAGGCTTTAAGTTTGCTTCCAAAAGAAAGCGACTAACTTGAAGTACTGAAATTCCGGCGATGTTGCGTTGGTGAATTTCATCTGTTAACTCCCTGGCTGAAAGCTCAGTTACCGGACGATTACAAGCGTCAGGTGTGGTCAATGCCAGTTGAATTATTTTAGTGTATTGTTCGGCTGTATATTTTGCCGGGACTCCAAATAGGGGAAGATCTGCAAGGAAATTCTGAATCAGCTGTTCAATCCTGGTTTTTCACCTGCATGACCGCTTTCTTTTTTGACAAAATCAACTGGTTCATCAAATGAACTATTAAACTATAAGGCTCTGTAATAGCAACGAGAAACGGTTCCCCAGTCACGTTACAAAGCTCAGAGGTTTAGGCCCCACTGGTGGGATATTATCTAGCATATGTTCTCACAATCAATAATATTTAAAATCTAATATAAAATAGAGGGAATTCGAGGTTTTATAGAGAATCTTGAGAAGGATTAAACGCTAAAATTCTGTGGTATCACTTACGCCGAAGACCACTAGGGATTTTTCTTAAATTACTAAAAGAGTCTGTAGATGTCGTTAGTGACGCTAAAGAAATTGTGTTTACTATTCTTATACACTTAATGTCGCATAATGGATAGTAGTTATGTAGATGCTTTGGAAATGCTACTGTATGGAAGGCGCAGCCAGCATAACTAAGCATGGACATAACGGCTATTATGCGTACATTGTGTTTATGCATGATTTACACTTAAAACTTACAGAAAAGCAATCTGTTATTCTAAATGAGATAATGGCCTTCAAAGGCATTAATACCCCTCAAGAATGTATTGTGAATTTGATTCAAACATACTTCAAATCTAATAAATCACACAATGCTATTATAGCCGAGCTTGCCCAGTTTAAGAGAGAATCAGAGAAGGTTGAAGAGATTGCATCTTTAGTCAAAAGGCTTTCGAAGCTCCTTAAGGAAGTGTAATTTTTTCGTCAAAACTTACATTCGTCCAGGAGACTATTCTCCAGGAGAAACTCGAGTCTTTTAAGCAGGGATTTTTTATAAAGAAGTCACTTAACTTCAAATTTAGCCATTTTCAGGATTATTGTTTTTCCTTCAAGCGAAGCGCAACCGTAAGACCAAAATCAAAACAAAGTTTTGCATTTCTGCCATGTGGCGAACAAGCATTCCGCTTAGGAAAACAACCTGTCAGTCATAGCCGGTTTCGTATAAGTGCCGAAGGCCAAGCGAAGCGCAGTTATGCCGAAATAAGGTTTGACAAAGGGCGTTAGTTATCACGAGATACTATTCATTTTCATACAGGTCTATTATGATAATAAGTAGTAGCTTAATTATCTTTGTGTTTTTAGGTGATATTCCATCTCAACTAACTTGTTTTTAACAGCTTTATGACTTATTTTCTTTCATCTTGATAAGGGTCAAGTCAAAGGGTTTTATATGTCATTACTGCCGCAATCCTTTTAGATTTTTGAAAACAATTAATGAGAATAGCAACAAAAAAAGTTTCACGAGCATTTACGAATTTTCGATTGGCGGCCACTGGTCGAAAAAGCGTGCTACCTCTAACAGCACGCAAACCACAACTATAAGTTGTGAAAATAAAAAAATATTCGCTTAATTATTAGGTGAGTCTTGCTCAGCTTTCATTAGACAAACTTCATGAAATGATAAGAACGGAGTATCGTTTATAACATACTTTGTTAGCTTACCGCTAGTTATTCGGTAGGTTATGTCTGCTGGTTTTAGTCCTACAATCTTTGCAGCGTCAGCTTGGCGAATCAATCCATTCTGACCTTTCCAAGTTTCGAAGAACTCTTTTACGCCTTCAACCATAATTATCTTAGCTCTTTGCTTGTTCATGATACGCCTAATTTAAGCACAAAAAAAAATTCATACAAATATATTAATTTTCGACTTGATTCATATAAATATATGAATTATTACTAATTACATGGTTCATATAAATATATGAATATGCTGCAAAATAAAGAATAAAAAAAATAAAAAAAACTGGAGGATTCCACCATGACAGCACCAGCAACAACAGAAAAAACTGAAGTAAAGCCAGCAAAAATGATAGCTCAACCCGTTCAACCAATTGGACCAACAGACACTTTTGACGTTCAAATACTTGGTAAATTTAAAGCGTCCGAATGGGTTAATGGAGTGAAGCAGGAAAAAGTGACTCATGCAAATTTAAAATGCGGCTTAGTTGGTATGTACTCAGTTATTTGGATACAGGCGACAAATGATAAGGCGTCCCAAATGATGGAAATGAACAGTTATAAAGTCACCGTCAGCCTTAATCGTTCCATCAATGAAAAGGGCATCATGTACAGAGTTGGTGAAGTAATAGATTTTAAGGGGTTATGATCTGCGAATGGAATCCTGATTGTAATTCCCTTACTTGATTAAAGCAGAAAAAAAGAGCGGGTCGTCCGGCCAGACTTCCCGCTTTTATTTAATCAAGTTAACTGATTTAACAATTAACAAGAATAACAACGTTATGAACATACTGCTTTATATACATACACACAAGACATTTAAATACTTTTTAAGTGTGCTCATAAGTATCTCAACTGTAAAAGGTTACTCAATGGATAAGGTTTATGAGCCTACTTTAAGTATTGACAACGTTACATTATTGATTCTTTGTCCCAAACTTTCGTTTGATGACCAAAAGTATTCACTAACAAATGATCCCATAGTTGAATTGAATGAAAAAACTGATTTAAAAGGTCGGGTAAACATTCTTTCTGATCTTCTTTTGGCTAATCCTGAATCAATGCTTGATCCTAAGTCACATTTGAATTTAGGTGTTACAGATAATTATCTTGCTCATTTTCGTCTAAGAGGTGGCATTGATCTTCAATTTGGGACACGTCGAAAAATACGTAAAAAGGTTGGAATGGTTGAGTTATATGGTCCATGGATGCCAGACCAAGAGCCTATGAAAAAGCCATACTTTAAAGGTGAAGATTCAGAATACGGAATCCGGATTGAATACAACCCTAACAAAGTCACTGATTATTCAGCTCTTACACGCTTTTTAAAGTTTACTACAAAAATGAACCCATTTTGGAAACAAGACTTAAAAGAGGGGAAGTTGATCAAATTAACTCGCCATGATATCGCAATCGACTATCCAATGGAAATAGATCCAGCCATGTACACGTCGAGGGCTAAAAAGATGTCATTCCATCTTAATTCTGAAGGTATTCAGACTGTTTATTTTGGAACCCGTAGAAGTAACAAACAGTTAAGAGTCTACAACAAAAGGGATGAGCTTATTGAGCAAAGTCAGGGCTTTTGTTTAAATGAAAACCTTTGGCGTTTTGAGTTAGCCAGGAACGAAACATTTATGCTCGATTCTGGAGACTTTTACGAAGATCCTTTCAAGCATGTTAAGTATTTCGATTATGATGCTTTACAGAAGAAAATGGATATTCTTAGCAATCGAGAAAAGCTTATTCTTATGGCTGCAAAAGGAGTCGATTCAAAGTGTGTCGGATTTGGGATAGATTATGTTATTCGTTCCCTCGATGGTACTCAACAGTATAAGCATAAGTTAAAAAAAGATCTTCATAAAAAGGTTGAAGATTGCTATTCTTCAATCCCTTCACCAAGTCAGATTTACCAAGAACAATTCAAAGAAAAATGGAATGCTCACAAAGCATTAATTAAGGGGTTTTTCGATGTCTGAGCCAATTCGTAACACTTTCGATATTAAGTCAATCAGAATGATTGAAATGGATAAACACAGTTCTGAATTCATCAGTTTAATTGACCTTATTTCTGAGCTTCTATGTTGTCCCGAAATGACAGCAAAAGAAATCCTTGATGAGCTTGAGAGAAAAAATCTTTATGAGGTGATTAAATGATGAATCCAGCTACAGCTTGTGCTTGTCTTCTTGGTGTTTCTTCGGTCGCAGCTTTTTCAGCTAGTCAGCTCTTGGAGCTAAACCAGAAACTGGATAATTTCGACTATGAAAAACTTACAGATATCCCAGTAAATAGCTCTATTCCTGATGCTATTAAATTGGTACGTGAAAATGATAAAAAACGTATTGAAACAATAAAGAATTTAAATGCTGTGTTTTTTGGTTTCGCGGCTAAGCAAAACACAAAAACCCTGAGTAATCAAGAGGACTACTCAGGGAATTTTTCAGAAGAATAAACTATGCAAGACTTTACTGATTTCATGAACATAATTGCGGTTGTTCATGTGGCCAGTTTTGGAATAACTGCACTGATTATTTATTCAAAAAAATCCTTAAAATGAATCTCGTCGAAAAAACATAAAAAGGAGAAACAAATATGTTTAGACTTGGAAGAAAAATCAAGGGCGCTTTTACAGCTCTTGCAATTGGTATGCTAACTTTGGGTGCATCTGCACAGAGTTTAGTCACTTATGATCCAGCAACAAAAACCACTACTTGGGATGCTTCTTCAATGGCTACTGAGCTAATGAAATCCTTTACTGCTGGTACATCCTTACTACTTATATTCCTACCTCTAGGGATCGGTATAAGCTTAATCATTATGTATTCTAAGAAAGGCGTAAAAACCAGTTAATCGGGTATTTAAATGACCGTAGAACAAGCAGACATATTAATAAAGAATTCATCTGAAATATTATTATTTCTTAAGTGTTCTTTTTTTGCTCTGCTTGTTCTTATTTTTTATTCTTCTTCTTGGTTCTTTGAGAGGTTTTTAAGATGAGAATATTTTTTGTTTCATATCTTTTTTTTCTTTTAACTTCTATCGTCTATGCAGAATTTGAATACAATTCGGGTAACTTTTCACACTATAGATTCGATCCAGATGAAGGCGATAAAACACATAAGTATTTTTATGGTGGCAATGTTTTAGCAGATTATGGTGATACTTATCAGATCTTATCAGATTATTATTATAGGACTAAAGAAAACGGTGCTCAAAAAGGTGGTTATCGTCCTTGGGATCAAAGTCCCCATTCAAATAAAAATGGTCCAGTTCGAGATAAAAACGGTGATGATGATTCAGACGGTTTACCTAATTATTTAGAAGATCAAAACGGAACAAATCCAGATAACCCGGATTATTCAGTCCCTCCACCTAGTTTAAATACTCCTATTCAAGATCATAATGGCAACCCACTTTTGGGGCATCCTCATGGCGGTTTTTATTTTGATAACAATAATAATGGTCTTTATGATGACGGTGACACACCAATTTCTGATTCTGATTTCGGGAAGCTTCAAGATACAGTTAATGCTAATTCAAATTCTGACGGAACTACACCGCCAGCAACGTTTTTTAATAATGGTCAAGGGCCTTATCTACAGGTAGGTGGTTATAATTATAACCCTGCTAATGGAGATCATGTATTTTTCTATAATCCAAATACGGGTGATTATTCTTTTAATCCTGATAGTGGTGGTGTTGCTGTATCGTTGCCCGATGTTGATCCAGATAATTCAGGTACTTTTTTTACAAATGATTGGCCTGACTATACTAACGGCTCAGGTTCTGTAGGTTCTGGAGATAATACGGTTAAGCCTATTCTTGGCAATCCCTCTGGCGGTGGTTCCGGTGTCGGTTATTCAGGCGGTAATTCAGGCGGTAATTCAGGCGGTAATTCAGGCGGTAATTCAGGCGGTAATTCACTCAACGAAAATACTAATATTAATAATCGTGGTGATGGTGATGAAGATGAAGAGGACGAGGAGGATATATCTGAAGATCCTCCATATGGTGAGGATACAGGCACATTCTTAGATTTTTATATTAGGCTTGATCGTCTGAATTCTCTTTTAAGACAACATGAATATGTTAATTTTAATGATGACACTAGAGAAAATTTTTACTTTGATACAAGTAATGACGGTCAATTGAATCAAGGTGAAGACAGTGTAAGAGGGGTTTTTATTGAGGGCTTTTCAAGTGGGAATTCTCCTATGAAAGAGCTATCAAAGTCACCTTCCAATCCTTCAACAATTTATGTGACTTCTTTTGATGAAAATAAAATGTCTGGTTATTTCTCTGGGTATGAATATGAGATTATTTTAAATTACACAAACAGAAGTTATGTGATAAGACTTACTGAAACTGATGATAGTCAAGACGGTCAAGATGGTCAAGATGGTCAAGATGGTCAATCTGGTC
>JAKVBD010000084.1 GCA_022446985.1 Lentisphaerales bacterium | reverse complement strand
CTGCTTAAAGTAACGGATGAAATATTACATATTTTAGAGATTAATTTATGAGGAAGATTATGACTTTTAAGGTATATGGCTTCTATTTTCTTTTGAACTTTAGGGTTAGGATAATGAAACCTTTCACTTTCAAGTACGGCAATTTCCTCTTCGGTAAATTCAATCTTAATCATCAATAATTCTCCATTATGCTAGAGGATTATGATACCATTAAAGACCATAAATAAAAACTAAAAATTAAACCGTTCGTAGTATAATTCATATCATCAATAAATGAAATAATACTTTTCCCCAATTTATCAATTTTCTTCAATTGACTCATGCTCATCTTCATAATTAGGAATAGACAGAGTTTGCCCAACTTTAACAACATATGTTTTTTTTATTCCATTAAGATCGGCAATTTCTTTCCAAAGGTTTGCATCTCCCAATTGAGCTTCAGCTATTTTACTGAGAGTATCACCGGGTTGGACTTTGTATTCTCCCGCTCCAAGAGAAATCATCAAAGTAAAAATATAGTATGAATATAAAATACCGCCTATTCACACTTTAGTGACTTATTTTTCTTTTGAAATTAGTCTTTATTGAAAAGCTCCAGAAATTCTGGAGCTTCGACGAGCTATTTTGACTCGAATAATTCTGAAGTTACGACTGCAGTGAGCAAATCTTTTAATCCATTGCCATTTGTTTTAGCTTCTTTCAGAATATCTTGTATCTTCTCACGGTCAAACGAATTAACTTCTCGTCCCATAGCCATGTTAAGAAGCTTGGATGCCACTGTATTACAAAACATGTCTTCATTTTTGGCAAGTAATTGACGCATTTCCGTGATGTTTTTAAACTTCTCTCCGGTAACCATTGTTCCGTAACTGGAGATAGGCACTCTAACTTTTTTACCTTCTCTGTAGTCTGTGCGCCAACGACCTAGTTGGTCAAAGTTCTCCAACGCAAAGCCAAAATGATCAAACTTTTTGTGACAGACACTACAGTCTTTGTCTTCTCGATGTTTTACGAGTTTATCTCGTATTGTTTTAGCATTGCGCAAATCAGGCTCAATCGCTGGAACAGAGTCTGGAGGCGTTGGGGCCGGCTTGCCCATTATCGCTTCATATACCCAAAGACCACGAATGATTGGTGATGTATCGACTCCATTGGCGGTTGCGGTCATTAAACCCATATGACCAAATATCCCACTTCTTCTTCGGTCTCTTACTTGAGTTTTGACAAACTTATCAGTGGGGTATTTATGGAAATCCTTTATACCATAGAACTCTGCCAGACCACGATTCATAAAAGTGTAGTCTGCCGTGAGAATATCCATGACTGGCTTATTCTCCTTGAGTATGTAGTCAAGTAATTCAGTAGTTTCATATTTACTATGTGTTTTCATATGACGTCGATAGTATTGCTGCTCTTTATCTAGATCTGGAGCCATGCTTCCCAATTTCCACAGTTCAAGCCATTGATCAGCTAGATTATATGTTAGGTGCTTGGCTTTGAGATCCTTTAGCATTCTGTTTAACTCGGCTTTTAAAATCTCTTTATTGCCAAGCTTTCCAGATTTTGCCAGATCCATAAGTGTTTTATCAGGCATAGTTGACCAGAGGAAATATGAAAGACGAGATGCCAGAGAATAATCAGAGAGTTTTCCTTCATTTTCATAATGATAAAAAAATTGAGGTGAGCAGAGAATGACACGAATTCCATTTGCCAGAGCTTCTCTTTTACTCCCAGTCTGCTTTAATGTCTGACTAACAAATTCCAGTATGGGTTGGATCTCCCATTTCTCTACTGGCCTTCTGAAAGCTCTACTTGCTAGATTAGCTACAACTTCTTGTGGATTAGATTCATCGTAGCTTTTGTTTCCAAGTAACTGTGATTTTGGTCTGTGCGGCCATTGATCGTAAAAAGGTCCTTCTATCTCAACCTTGTACTTGCGTAAAGTTGGGAAGTGCTTTGAGTATTCCTCCATAAAAACTGCCCAGGAGGAAATGATGCGATCGGCACCTCTTTTGGTGACACGATTTTTTGTCTTCGTCCAGCTAAAAGCTTTTGGATTTTGGTATTTCTTTGGATTGGCTCCCTTGAGGTAATCAGCCTTTTCGTTAAAAGCAATTCGTTGTGATTTTTTTACAGTATCATGTCCTTGCGGGAATGTGAATTTGAGGGTATATCCCTTTTCTAGCCAGGTTCGAATATTTACGGTATGAACTTTGTCGTCAGGCAGACTGTACTCACCAATGAACTTATCTGATTTGATATTTTTAACAAGATCTCCATCTGTCTTCGCTCCTGCCGCCACTTTGATACTTAATGCCTCGGCTTTATTTCCTAATGGAGAAGGATTCTTTTTACGGTTTTTGCCTTCGACAGTGAGTTTAATATTGTAATAACCTCTGTGTGGAACTCCCTGTGCAAACTTATTAATGTGCAGGTAGATAGCTCTCAAACTGATATCGTTTTGTAATATATCCTGATAGTTGGTTTTGCCATAAAACCAGGAAACGTAGTCCCTTGTACTGGTGTCAAAGGGCGGTGTAAAAGTCCATTTCTGAACTTTTGGTTTATCTGTTTCTGGAGGTAGGACTTGTTCTACTACGGAGTTGGCTGCATCGAGATATTTATCCATCAGATAACTTGAGGTGACTAAAGCATCACCGTTATTTGAGAAATTATGTTTTCTTTCATCAGGTGGAAATTCTGAAGCTCCCATGAAAACTTCTGTGCGCATGCCGAACAAATCACGTACTGTGTTTACGTATTCTTTTTGAGTCAGTCGACGCAACACTGAAGCATTTGGCTTTACGTTGAAATTATCAATATTCTTTTGAATCGAAGAAATCATTTTCTGACGCTCTTCTTCGGAAGGCATTTTCTCATCCTCAGGTGGCATTTCGCCAGTTGATAGTTGATCGACAACATCTTGCCAAACTAAAATAGTTTTTTCATTAAACTCTAAATTGTCTAATCTGAGTTTACCTTTTTGCTTCTTTTCACCATGGCATTGATAACAATGGTTTCCCATAAATGAATGGATTGCTTTGAAATCAGTTATTTCGTTTATAGGCTTAGTTGTTTCAATATCTTGTTCAGTCTTATTTTCAGCACTTTGAGTTTCCTCAGATTTTTTCTGCTGATTGATGCCGTAGAGTGCGAATGTTACCATGGTAGCTATTATGAATAGTAACTTAACCATAATTACACTTCCAAGGTACCAGTGCTGACATTGAACTTATCGATTGGCAGACCGAACTTCTGGCCCATGGTCAACAACAGGTTATTAAGTTCGACAGGCTTGTTGTATCTGATATGACTGCCGTGGTTGAAGTCTCCACCAGCTAAAAGAATAGGAAGATCTCTGTTTGAGTGATTGCTTGAACTGCTCATTCCACTACCGAAAAGTATCATGGTATTATCAAGCATTGTACCTTCTCCCTCCGGATCATTCGTTTTAGCAAGCCTCTCAATAAAAAGCCCCATATTTTTTAAGAGGAATGTTTCTATCTTGGCCATATGTTCGAGTTGCTTTGCAGACTGTCCATGATGTGAATTTGAATGATACCCACCTTCAACTCCTATATCTGCTGTGTTGAAGCCTATAGGAAACTCAAGTGATATTATTCGGGTAGAATCTGTGTAGAAACTCCAGTAACATAAATCAAAAAATGTTGGGCATAGTTGGTCCATTCCCATGGGGCCGGGTTCGTCCATGTCAACTTTTGGCTTGGCAGTATTAATCCAATGTCTCTTCATGTTAATGTTCTTGTCCAAAACATCCATTGCATTGGAGAATTCACCAAACTTTTCAGTATCACTTTTGCTGAGCTTCACTTTGAAAATATCAGCCTGCTTATTTAAAACACCAATGATAGATTCTTTGTTATTAGCCAATGCCATTTGTTGTTTCTTGTCGATGACAGAAGCCTGGACGAACAAATCGTTAAATATTTTTTTTACGTTTGTTTGAGGCCGAATATGAATGCCATTGCGGCTCCAGCTTGTTTTCTCAGAGTGGCTGCCAATACCAAGGACTAATGAGGGAAATCGAGTTTGATTACCAACATATTCAGACGCTAATTGATCAATAGTTTGGTTTTTGTTTGGGTGACCATCTGTATGAACCCGGTTTATGCCGCTCAAGAAAGTGTGAACATTATGATGACCATTGCCCGTTTGCAGGTGTTCGAGATTTGATAAGACAGTGTAATTGTTCCTGAGATGATCAATTGCCTTTAAAACTTGTGGGGCTTTATAGTTTTTCCCCGTTTCTGTAGGTTTGAAATATTGAGGTATCATACCAAAAGGGGTTGATACAAAGATCATTCTTTTAAATTTCGATTTTGTTTTAAGAGATGCATTTGCCTCGAGGAATGGAAAGAGTGAGAGTCCTGCTAAACTCTTTAAAAAGGTTTTGCGACTAATGTAGAGGTTTTTATCTTTAAACATAGTTCGTCCTTTATTAATTTTGAGGACTTAACGAGCCTTTTTGATACAATTAGACACGTTTAAGATTTTTATTTGCTACTATCTGAAAATTTAACTTCTACAATTTTTGGAAGTAGAGAGAGTGGATGATTGTTATACTGTTGGGTTATCTTACATAGAGGTACGTAAGTTACCACAACACATTTAACTGCCTAGACAATAGATCATCCAGAGGGATGAGCTTAAACCCTGATTTGTGCTTAAAAGTAACATTACAACCATTATAATATGGCTTTAATGGTGAAGTTTCACAGATACACTTTCTTTAGACTTCTTAACGCTCTTTGTTGAGGAGTAGGTGGCTTATCAAAAACACAGCCTACATCATAGTGTAATTTTGGGAGGCCAAAAAATAACCTCGCATGTTTGTAAACAATGAGTTGTAGATATCCCTATGGTGAGTTACGTACCTTTATGTAAAGAAACCCATTGTTTAAATGCTTCAAAAATAGTTTCCAACTGTTCATTGCTGATACAAATGCCTGTGTCTTTCACAGAAAATTTCAATTGTGCAAAAGATTCTGACTCTTTGAGGCAATCAATGGAAATAGATATTTCACCTTCACGAGTGTATTTAATGGCATTATTTAAAAGGTTGGCAAGTATTTGCTTTAAACGATTACTGTCGCCATAGACGTTTACGTTAACAGATGGAGGAATATCTAAGGAAAGGGCGATTTTATGTTGGAGAATGCTGTCATATAAAGGTAATTGGATGTGCTCATAAATGCCTGACTGATAAGCTCGAACAACAAGTTCTTCACTTACACCTGTGGAGACCGTTACCATGTTGAGGCTTTGCTTTGAAGAGAGTAAAGCATTGATAAGGATTAAATCTTCTACACGATTTAAAGGTAAAATAATCAGGGAGATTTCAGGTCAAATGACTTTAGTTAAGGGCTCAAAGTTCTCACAATGGAAATTTTCCGTTGCCATATATTTCTCTAATTGTGTTTTGAAGATACCAAATAAGGACTGTTCAAAACTGATAGTTAGAATTGTCGCATCTGGCGCCACTTTCAACTCACTTCCTTCACGATTCAAGCTTAGTGTAAAATCACGAGAGAGTCAGCGCAGTTTCCAGACCATTTTCAGTTTATTAGAAATTGAGATTAACCAATCTTAGGTAGGCTGAAAAGCTCATCTTCTTCGACCGTCACGACAGTTCTCTCGTCTGAAATTTCATAGTTTTCTTTGAGCCATGAAATGACGGATTGAACGATGTCTTCTGGAGTAGAAGCACCGGCGGTAATACCGACCTTTTCAGACCCGGTGAACCATTCTTTCTTCATGTCATTTTGACAATTGACCAAGTAAGCTTTTATGCCTTTGTTTTCAGCAACTTCTCTCAAACGGTTAGAGTTTGAGCTGTTTTGGCTACCTACTACAATCGAGATATCTGCTTCTTTAGCAATAGACTTTATGGCATGCTGACGGTTTGTCGTAGCGTAGCAAATGTCCGATTTTTTAGGCTGCTGAATATTTGGGTAGCGCTCTTTAAGAGCGTCGGCGACAATCTGGCAGTCATCAACACTTAGAGTAGTTTGAGTGATGTAAGCGAGTTTGTCATCTGCGGAAAATGGCAGTTTAGCTACATCCTCAGGAGATTCGACTATAAAAATGTCATCAGGAGCTTCACCAACAACACCAACAACTTCCGGATGACCTTCGTGGCCAATGAGGAGAATTTTGAAACCTTGTTTTGCATAGCGTATAGCTTCAAAGTGTACTTTGCTGACCAGCGGGCAGGTCGCATCAATAACTCTTAGCTCTTTATCTTTAGCTTCTTGAACTAGTGCAGGAGAAACACCATGAGCGTTGAAGATTAGAGTTGATTTTTCTGGTACTGTTGAGACTCCCTCAACAAAGATGACGCCTTGCTCTTCAAAATTTTTAATAACATGAGAATTGTGTACTATCTCGTGATTGACATAGATAGGATGAGGCAAAAGTTCGAGAGCTTGATCGACAATTTTGATTGCTCTTTCAACACCAGCGCAAAAACCGCGCGGACTGGATAAAAGTATTTCCATCTTTTCCTCAATGTTTTTTCAATATTATAGAGCGATTAGCTCTACATGCAAAACTCGTTAAAATAGTGTCACAAATGCACCTATAGGGTGCCTTATAAATTTGAAGTTTGTAACAGTCGTCCTAAACTGAGTGATGTCAATCGCGTTTCATCGCAAAGAAACACTTAAGACAGTAAAAAAACTTTATGTCCCAAGTAGAGGACACAGGAGAAAAAAATGTCGAAACCAATTCGCGTAGCTGTTACTGGCGGTGCTGGTCAGATCAACTACAACCTGCTTTTCCGTATTGCTAATGGTGACCTTTTCGGTCCAAATCAGCCAGTGGCTCTAAATATTCTTGAACTTCCAGTGGCTATGGAAGCTCTTAAAGGTGTGGTCATGGAACTTGATGACTGTGCTTTCCCACTTCTTGCTGACATCGTTGCAACAGACGACATCAACGTTGCTATGAAAGACGCTAACTGGGTTCTTTGTGTTGGTTCTAAACCTCGAGGTCCAGGTATGGAGCGTGGTGACCTTATCAAGGAAAATGGTCCTATCTTCACAAGTACTGGTAAAGCTATCAACGATCACGCTGCTGAAGACGTTCGCGTAGTTGTTGTTGGTAACCCATGTAACACTAACTGTCTTATCGCGATGAATAACGCTCCGGACATTCCAAATGAGCGTTTCACGGCGATGACTCGTCTAGACCAGAACCGTGCTATGACTCAGCTTGCTCAGAAAGCCGGTGCTTCTGTTAACGATGTTAAGAACATGGTTATCTGGGGTAATCACTCTGCCACTCAGGTTCCTGACTACAAGAACGTTACTATCAAAGGCGAATCTGCTGTTGAAGTTATCAACGATCTAGAATACCTACAGGGTGAGTTCGTTTCTACAGTTGCCAAGCGTGGTGCTGCGATCATCGCTGCTCGTGGTAAATCTTCTGCAGCTTCTGCAGCAAGTGGTGCTATCGATCACGTACGTTCACTTGTTAACCCGACTCCAGCTGGTGAGACATTCTCTATGTGTGTCCCTTCAGACGGCAACCCTTACGGAATCGAAGATGGTCTGATCTTCTCATTCCCTTGTCGTTCTACTGGTAACGGTGACTGGGAAATCGTTCCTGGTTTCGAGCTGGATGAATACCTTGCTGAAAAAGTGAAAGCAACTGAGGCAGAGCTTAAGAATGAAAAAGAAGTGATCAGCGATCTTCTTGGTTAAATCTTTCTGATTTTCAGACTTTTAAAGGCCGGTTGCAAAAGCACTCGGCCTTGTTTGTGAAATTGTCAGTATTTGTCGTTTTGAATCGAATTTAGAAATTATAAAAAAAAGGGTAAGTTAGATTATGAATACACTGAAATCTCTCATTTTAAGTGCTGTTTGCTGCATTGGCCTTAATTCATTTGGAATGGATCAATTCAGTGTTGAGGAAGAGCTCTCAAAGGATTTGAAGACGAGTCGCGGCACTAAGGCTAAAGTTGCAGATTTAAAAGATAAAGCAGTTCTTTTATACTTCACCGCGAGTTGGTGCCCTCCATGTCAAAAATTTACTCCCAAAGTAGTGCAATTCTTAAAAGAAAATAAAGACTCTGTAGAGGTTGTAGTTGTTAGTCGCGACCGTTCTAAAAAGGCTGCTACGGGTTACCTGAAGTCAAAGAAAGCAAATGATTTTTACATGGTTCTTCCAGGAAAGAAGTCTGACGAACTCAGTAAAGATTTTGGCGTTGAAGGAATACCTATGGTAGTTGTGCTGAATAAAGATGGAAAGGTTGTAACCTCTAATGGGCGTTCAGCAATTACAAAATCAACAGATTTGCCTCCTGACTGGGTGAAATAATTTAATTTTCTATTTTAAATGCTGGCCGACTGTGAATGCAGTTGGCCTTTTTTGTTTGCCCAGCAAAGCTGGAGCACCCGCTCGGTTGAAAGAAACCGAGGTCACCCCGAGAAGGGGGAAGACAATCCGAATCGCAAGGGCGTTGCGGTAACTTGGCAGGGTCTGAAGGCACGATAGGGAAGTAAGGTGGCCGGAACGCAAGTTAACCTGCTTCGGCACATTAGGAGGTTGAGTCTGCAAAATAGGACGAAGTCCAATACCTTCTCAGACCTAATGTGTGATTGAGGTCGGTAAACCTTACAGGGATCCAGTGTATTACCTGGGGATGCTCTGTATTATCCGTTTTTTTTACGGTAAAGCGAAATCAAGAGGCGACTCAAGATTAACTTAAGTAGTGCAGGGAGTCAGATGATTCCATAGTAGTGCTAAAATCTCAGCCTGTGAAAACTGGTAACAGTGTGGAGGACAAAACTGAGATGATCTGCGAACTAAGTTTGCAGGAGCCATTGGAGATGCCAAAAGCGCCACTGGTTGCGAAGAGATGAGGTATGTGTGAAATGATAATGAAACTATGTCATTTTCATTTAAGAAGGACACGAAGACATCGGCAGATGTGGTGTCTTAAGTTCGGAAATCGGTGAAACTGGATCTAGGCTTAAGCCCGTCCATGAGAGTAGCCGGCAATTTTAAAAGTACATTGCCTTGAGCTAGAAGGCTTTTAAGTGCAGGTGAAGAACTTGTTCTTATGTAGGAGACATGATGGAAGGATCAACAGAAATGCAAAGTAGACGAATTTACTACAGGCTGTATTCAAGATTGCTCTCAGAGTCCAGCCTTTAGTAAAATAAAGAAAGCTGATTGATCTGCTCGAATAGACAGCCAGTCAACGGCGGCCTTTGCTTCGAATAGGGATGATCAAATACGTTTACTTCTCAGTGAACTGAAAACTAAGAGTTATCGTCCTTTGCCGCTTCTTCGGGTTGAAATTCTCAAGGATGATGGCGGAGTCCGTCAGCTTGGAGTGCCTGCTGTTAGCGACCGAGTAGTTCAACAGGCTTTGTTGGACATACTTCAGCCAATTTTTGAGGAAGGTTTTCATCCTTCGAGTTATGGTTATTGTCCTAAGCGCAGTTGTCACCATGCGATCACGAAAGCTCAGGGATCAAATTCCTTGAAGTTATTATTTTCAGTGGCGATATCAAGGTACAGCCTTCAAAGCTATTAAGATGACCAGATGGCGCAATTCGTGTTCACAAAATGCTCATTACACCATGCCTGACAGTTTCTTTGAAGAGCTGAAGTTATTTGATATGAGCAAAGTTGAAACTGGTATTTCTGTACCCTTTGGGGGATAAACATATACAGGAGCCGTGTACGAGAACCGTGCGCACGGTTCTGTGAGAGGAATAAGTCAGGAATGATCTATCTGACTTATCCTACTCGATATGTCTCTAAAGTCTGACAGAGCAATTCTGCGGAGTCATAGCTACAGCCTTATGAAGCTCTTACAAAATATTTCCAACTCAACAAGACTGAGATTAAAAGTTTTTAACTATAAATGTTATCATATAACATTGGCGATCTGCATACTCTTTGTTAATATTTTAGGCTCATTTCGAAACTTTGTATATTTCCTTCTGAAAGAGATTGAATTAGAACTGTTATAATATAACATTTGTTAATATTTTACGAATATGTAATTATTTTTCTTGAAATTCCATAAATGTAATTGAAATAAATACCATATGCGTAAATTATATAAATCCTGAAGATATGTACGGAGGCTTATTAATGGATAATTACGGATTAATAATTGATATGAATGAGGCTATCGATGAAAATGGCGATGAAATTCCAAGAGCTGTAGATTTGATTAACAGCTTAGTCAAAGCAGAGATACCATTTCTATTATTGGTAAATAGCTTACAGAGAACAAGGTTGGAGATAACACTTAAGGTTCAAAGGATGGGCTTCAATGTCACAGTGGACCATATTTATTTATGTGAGATGTCAACAGTTAAGTTTATCTCGAAGCTAAAAGGCAACCCAACAGCTTTTATAACAAAGGCAGAATATCTAATAAATGCTCTTAATATGAGCGGAATAAACTGTTCTGGTAAAGGTTCGAAATTTACAGTAGTTGATGATGTTCTACCGGGTTACCGCAGCATTTTGGTTTTCTCCAGGTGTTTTGCAGAAGTGGAAAGCTCAAATGATAAATTTAATCCGCTTAAAACTGTAGAGAGTTTTAGGTCCTTAGACTTAGGTAAAGTATTTTCACCTAGAGAAAAGCCAGAGCTTATACTGGTTTAAAACTTTCATTCTTAGTGAATTTAAGTTTCCCCGTAAGATTTCAGAGTACTCAGTTAAACTATGTTTAATTATTGAGTTTCAAGACCACTGCAATAAAGCAATTGGTGATTCAGATCAGTAAGTTACCAGTTTTAAGATGTTCGCGGTCTTTCTCTACTAGGAAATCTCTTAGTTTTTCATAAGGCAAATTACTATCATTTTAAGTTGTATTTTAGATGTATGTTTATTGATGTGGTGTCTTAATTACAAAAAATATGGAAGGCAAAATATTTTGTCTTTAGAAAAAAATTAATGGAAATGAGAAATGAAAACAATAGAAAAAAACAAATTCAAAATAAACCTCGACAGAAAGCAAGGCTTTTTGCTCGATATGGATGGTGTTCTTTACAAGGGGGAAAGTATGATCCCCGGCGCAAAGGAGTTTATCTCTTATCTACAAAAAAACTCTGTACCACACTTATTCTTAACAAATAACAGTCGACCAACACCGAGAGATATTGCTTATAAGTTAACCAAAAAAATTGGTATTAAGGTTTCAGAAGAAAGCATCTATACGTCTGCTATGTCGACAGCACATTTTTTGTCTAGTCAAGTCAAGAACGGCAGCGCCTTTGTTTTAGGTGAAGGTGGTTTGCAGAAAGCTCTCTACGATGTTGGTTACTCGATAAATGAGCAGGATCCAGATTATGTGGTTGTTGGTGAAAGCCGAGTACTGACACTTGAAGTCATTGAAAAAGCGATCGACCTCATTATTGCCGGCGCGAAACTCATTGCTACCAATTTAGATCCTTCTCCCAAAGTTAAAGGCTGGCCGAAACCAGGGACCGGTGCAGTTATCAAAATGCTTGAAGAAGCCAGCGGAAAAAAATGTCTTTGCTTAGGAAAGCCTTCGCCAATTTTAATGCACGATGCCCGTAAATATTTAGGTCTAAGATCAGAACAGACTGTAATGGTTGGCGATACCATGGAAACAGATATTATTGGCGGCATAAGTATGGGTTACAAAACTATTCTTGTACTTACTGGAGCGACTCACCAGGAAAACTTACATAATTATCCTTACACTCCTCACTATATTTCAGACTCTGTCAAAGACTTGCTTCCTAAAGAGACCGAAGTTTTTAAAAAAGATAAAGACTTAAAGCTGACAGGGGTGGCATAATGACTTCAAATGATATTATTGGCTGGGTTGCGACTTCTCTGTTTGTCGCATCCTATTTCGTCTCGCCAAAAGGGTTGAGATTGATTCAGTCATCTGCTGCGGTTTTGTGGATAATTTATGCACTGAATATTGATGCGTATCCGGCAGTGGCTGCGAATGTATTGATTTGCGTTATTTCGCTTGTTTCTATAGGCAGGGATAAGTTTTTAGGAAAGAAAAACGGTGTTCTTACTGAAGAATTGCAGGAAGAGAAGTAGACATGACACATACATTGACCACAGACCCTGTAAAAACATTTCAGCGGTTTATGGATGTTTCTGACACACTTCCACTGTTTGATCTTTCGCTTCCTTTTGCATTAGCCTGGGAATATAGTAATAAACTCCTCAATGAATTTAACAAAAGTAAAACCATTGCTGCCTTACAAGCGTTATTACCAAATGTTAGATATGAGAATCTCAAAAGTTTAAATTTGGAAAACTCTAAGATTTTACTGGATGGGGAATGGCTGTGTCGAAAGTTGGAACTAGGAAAAAATGTAACTATTAAAAACAGAGCGAAACTCATCGCCCATGGAAAAATAATTTTAGGTGATTCATCATCCTTAGGACAAGGTACTTTACTGGTTACTGTGAGTCATCCTATTTATCCTACCCAAAGACATTTGATTAAAATTGACAGTATCAAAATATCACCATTTGCTTTAGTTGGAGCGAAAGCGACGCTTTTGTGTACAGGCAAAGGGAAAGCTCTGGAAGTTGGTCAACATTCTATTGTTTTACCAGGGTCTGTTATCACTAAAGATGTTGAGGAATATACAGTCATGAGAGGCCTCAACAAAGTTTTACTATCTGGTAAAGAGCACTTTTGGGATGCCCCACAAAGCAGCAAGCTTAAAGATCGGCTTAAGCCAAATGCACTGAAAAGGATACTGGAATCTAATCCTCAACTTACTGAAGAGTCAGATATATCTGTTGACACAACAACGCATGAGCAAACATATAATTTCCGTTATAGTGAAAAACTGAGTAATTCGACCTTCAGGCGAAGAGACTTCTTTAACAATAGTACAGAGGCTGCTATAGATTCCTCATTTTTAGTACCTCCGTTATACTTTCATGGCCATATTCCTAAAATTTATCCAAAAAGTATATTGAATTCAAACACAAGCTTCATATCTCCAAAAATTAATTCCATTCATCTTTCCTCAAGTAACTTGCTCGCTCCAAATACTTTACTCAAGGCTGGTGGTGATAAGAAAATTAAGCTTGAAGAGTCTGTTTGGATTGGGGCCAATAGCAAAATCATTACAAATGATGAAGATATAACAATTGGTTCAGGGAGTATAATTGCTGCTGGCTCTATAATTAATAACAGTGTTGCTCCAATGACTATTGTGGGGAATCAAGGGACAGTAATTCGCAAGATAACTGAGGCGGATAAATGTGATTTGCCTACTGAATGGAGTGATGTAAAAAAATGTGTTCAAAATCGACAAGAGGCCTTAGCAACTAAAGAATATATGAGTTTACAGGAGCAAGAGAATAAAGCTCTGGAATTACTCAATTTATAAAGCTGTTTTGCCATAGAAGTGAATCTTTGTCTTGTGTGAAGAAAATGAAAAGTCGAAAAAGTAAAACTCAAGAAATATATGAATTTCTGAAGCAGGAAATTGCCGCTGGTACTTATTACAAAGGAGAATTACTGCCGACAGATCTGCAGATTTCGGAAGAATTTAATGCCAGTCGTCCAACAGTTGCCAAGGCAGTTCAAAAATTAGTCAATGAAAATTATCTGAGACGTAAAGCTGGTTACGGAACCTACCTCATGGAGATTAAAGACAGTAGCCAGTCAGAAAAAGAATTGACCTTAAGTCTGCTTATCCCTGAATTAGGTGAAACTGACATCTTTGAGCCTATTTGCGGTCAGATTGCCAACCTGGCAGATGCCAATAATTTTAAGCTTATATGGAACGGGTTTGGTAATCTACAGGACTGTAAAATCGCTCATATTGAACAACTGGTAAAGAAATACATAAGTCAAAATGTAGATGGTGTTTTCTTTGTACCGCTTGAGTTGTTAGATAATTGTCAGGATATCAATCAGCGTATAATTAACATGTTTAAAAAAGCTGATATTCCTTGTGTTTTATTGGATCGAGATGTTGTAGATACTCCTCATAAAAGTGAGTGCGATGTTATCGGCATTAATAATTCTGAGGCTGGCTTTATCATTGGTCAACATCTTCTTGAAAAAGGCTGTAGGAAGATTGGTTTTGTTACCAGGCCGAACATTGCCAGCTCAGTTAATATGCGCTTCATCGGCATGCGTGAAGCTGTACTACAAGCCGGCTTAGCATTTGATGCTTTGGAGGAACTTAGTACTGAAGATAGTATGGAGGATTTCGCTAAAGTTCTTACAGAACGAAAAGATCTCGATGCTATTGCAGTTTACAATGATTCAGCTGCAGTTGATTTATCGATTAACCTCGAAAGGCTTGGTATAAAAATCCCAATAGATCTTAAAGTGGTTGCTTTTGATGATGTTAAATACGGCAGCCTTTTAAAGACTCCTTTAACGACTTTTAGACGGCCATATAAAGACATCGCCAGAGCAGCAGTTGAGGTAATGATCTCAAGAATTAAAAATCTTGATCAAGGCCCTCGCAAAGTACTTTTAAATGGTCGTCTGATAATCAGAGAGTCAACTCAATAACAATGCAACAGAGGAATTGGCCCAATGTAAGTATTAAATCTATATCATGTGGTTATGAGTATTGCAGGGTCAGAGCTGTAATACTCAATTAAATAAAAAGCAGCTTAGTTGGTATCTGAAGCCCTGCAAAACTTTTAATCTTAAATACCAAAGCTAACTTTTAGTCTACTACGATAAAAATAAAGGGATGATTATGTTCGGAAATGGACTATTCGGGGGCAGCCGCCTCAAATTGATGAGTGCTTTTACTACTGGACTTATAGCTTCAACAAGTCTTTACTCTGCAGACAAGCAGACTAAAATTGCCGAAGAAATAAAACAGGAAATCCGTCCAAATGGGCTGACGTATGCTGTCTCAGTCAATGAATCTTTCGACGCTACAGCAGGCATGGTTAAAGTTTTTGAAGAATATGGTATAGCAGACCTTAAAAAAGCCATGGAAGGCTTGGATATTTGGCAAAAGCTATCAGCGAAATTAGGCATTGATGAAATTGATGGCAGTGGTTTCAGTATTGTAAAAGAAGGTGATCGCTACTTAGCAGATGCTTTTATGCATTTGAAGGAAGAGCATGAGAAGTCACTGATTTGGCAAATGCTTGGTGAAAAATCAAGTAAACTGGAAGCATTAGAAATGTTGCCAGAGGAGACAGTTCTTGCCGGTACTTTTAGATTAGATCTAAAACAAATTTGGCATTTTGTAAAGAATGACCTTAAAGCGATTATGCCCGAAGAGGATAACTCCAGGCAGCAATTAGAGGCTTTTATTCAACAGGCTGAACAAAGAGCTTTAGCTTTAGGGGCACCGATTGAAGATTTCGCTGCGGCGTTAAGTACTGAAGTTACCCTATTTGTAACAATGGATAAAGCGAAAGAGATGTACTTGCCGGGAGCACCAAAGCTTCCAGGGTTATCAGTTTCCTTAATGTTAAAGAAGCAGTCTGATCTTTTACAAAATCTAATCCTGGGCTTCAGTCAGGTAATGCAGCCACAGCAGTCTAAAATTGCTGATTTTGATGTTTTAGCGATGCCAGATCCATTGCCGACAGGAACACAAGCTGGTTTTGCTCACAATAAAGATTGGTTGGTTCTTACTTCTGATATAAGCGATGTTCAAAAGATTTCAGCCGCAAAATCAGGAAAGTCTTTGCTGAAGTCCAAAAAGTTTGCAGCTTATAAATCTATGGCTAAAGAGGGAAATAACGCCTTCTTTATGAGCGGTGATATTTACGACGAATTAAAGATGAATTTGCAGGCTATGCCTGATGAAATGAAGACTGCAGCGGCTTCTTTTGATTATATGATCTTCCAGGGTAATCGTCCTGAGTTTTTCTACTTAGGCTCTAAAAAGCCAAATGGTTTTAAAGCGGAGTTTAATTCGACATTTAATCTGCCTCAGGGACAGATGCTTTCGTCAGTTGCTGTAATCGGTGTTCTGGCAGCGATGATTCTACCGGCTTTGGGAAAAGCTAGAATGAAAGCCAGAATGGCACATTCGAAGTCTAACCTTAAGAGTCTAGGGCAATATGTTGCTATGTATTTTACGGAAGGTTTAAATGATAAGTTTCCAGAAGACTTATCTAAATTAGAGATTGATACTGTTATTTTTACTCATCCAAAAAGCAATAGAGCTGCAACCCTTGAACAAGCAATAATAGGACAAGCAGATTATGTCATTCTATTTAAGTCAGGAGATACTTTTAGAGGGGCTAAAAATATTCCTTTGGCAATGGATAGACCAGGTATATGGGATGATGGTTCCGTAAATGTTGTTTTTCAGGATGGCAGTGTAAGAGTACACTATGGAAATACTGTTGAAGAAGTCATGAATGACATACGACTAAATAACTAGAGTAGCTGAAGTCTTGCTGAGCCATCTCAGCAAGACTTTTTAAGATTTACTTCTCAGGGAAGAATCTCTCAACTACCTCTTCAGAAGGTGGTGTTGATAGAAGAGAACCGATTACCATAGCTATAGCAGAAGCCAGGAACATAAAGGTTACCGGCATAACGCCCATGATAAGCTGTGTATCGTGAGAAAAGCCATCGTTAGCAGCTCTAAAGAAGAGAATGCCCCACATGAGAGCAGTAACGACCAGTGAAGCCATCGCACCCACTTTAGTTGCTCTTTTCCAATAAAGAGCAGCAAATACTATCGGGAATAGGGCAGCGAATCCTGAGAAACACCATACAGCAAGCCTGAAGATTTGTGGCGGAGCTATTTGAGCCAGCCCCCAGGTAACGGCAACAATTATTACGATAAATATTCTACCCGCCCAGATTTTTTGTTTGTCAGTAAATGTACTTTCATCCTTGATTGAGAATAAAAAGTCATTTGTAAACATGGTACCAACACACATAAACTGTGAGTCAAGAGATGACATAATAGCTGCCAAAATACCGGCGCCAAGTATGCCTGCCATATAAGGCGAGCCAAGCTTCTTAATCATGATTGGTAAGATCAGAGTTGTCTTTGTATCTGAAGCCAACTGAGTAATTGACCACAGACCAATCAGAACACAAGGTACCCAAACCAGCATGATACAGATTGGGTGAAGCCCAACTGATAACTTAAACGACTGAGCCGATTTAGCAGTTAACCAGTGTTGGAAGAGATGTGGAAACATGCCGACAGATAACGGGATCAGGAAATAACTGAAAAATTCAGAATGACTAAAGTGTTCTTCACGACTTAAGTGACCTGAAAACTCAGAGTTAAGAACAGCTTCAGAAGCCGCTTGCATACCACCAAGTTTGTCGGAAATCATGTAAAAGGCAATGATACCGGTAATGATGAAGACTAAAGTCTGCATAGCATTGGCCCAGGTAGTTCCTCTCATACCGCCAAAGAAGACGTAGACCAGAACAACGCCACAGATCAAAGCACCTGCGCTGCCTTTGCTTAACATTCCATCGGAAGTTTTAGCGAGGAAGGCTCCACCAGCCATTACACCAATCAAAAGATATGGAATAACAAGAGCCACCAAGATTGGGAATAGCATGTAACCTAAAGCCTTACTTTCGTATCTGGCTTTAAAGAACTGAATCTGGGTATTGTAGTTGTATTTCTTACCAAAGGCCCAGAGCTTAATACCAATCAAAAAGAAGACAGCTGAGTGAATCAATCCAGACCAAGATGCCATAAGGCCATAAACGCCAATACCTCTTTGAAAGGCTTCACCAGATGAACCAACAAGTGCAAATGCCGTCATGGTTGTACCGAAGACAGTTAAGAGTAGTAAAATCGGGCCAACAGAGTTACTGGCTTTGAAGTATTCTTGTGAATCTTTCTTTTTGGAGAAAAAGCTACTGCCAACTCCTAAGAAAAGAATTAAACCAAGGTAGGCGAAAATAATTGCTAATGAAGGACTCATTTATCATTCTCCTTATCACTTTCACCAGACATAGAGTCAGCTTTGCCCGCTGCGAAAACCTCACTCGCGTGAGGCCCGGCAAAATTCATAACGAGAATCCAGAATGTTGCAGCGACTACAGAGTAGCCGGCATGCCAGGCGAGGCCGGACGGTAGGAAGCCAAAGACCAGAGTCTTGTCATCCCACAGCCAGAAGTCATGGTGAAGGACCATGAGTAGAACCACGCCCAAAAGTACAATTTTCTTTGCTTTCGGGGTCATGTTTTAAGCCTCAGATTATTGCTCGATGGCAATTAGGTAAGTCTGAGTCATAACGTAAAGAACACCATTTGCTACAATCGGAGAACCGTGAATCGATGATTGTAGATAAAGGTCTTTGAGAACTTTCTTTTCGCCTTTAGCTTCAAAAACATAAAGCTCGCCGTCTTCATTTCCTATCCAGACTTTTCCGTCAGCGACAAATGGAGAACCCCAGATATGAGATTCGGTGTCGTGCGACCATTTTGTTTCCCCGGTTTTTCTATCGAAACAGTGAACAAAACCATTAAAGTCACTCATGAAAACGAAGTCTTCCGTAACAGCAGGTGTTGAAATAGTACGGTTAATCTTGTCTGACTGCCACAGTATCTTACCTGTGTCACCATCTAGACAAAGCATATTACCTAAACCAGTTCCGTGTTCAGGGTCCTGGCCAATAGCTGTGTATACCTTGTTGTCGTAGAATACCGGAGTCGAGATAATTTCACTTGGTCCTTCAGGTTTAGCGTACTTAATATCCTTACCATCCTTTTTGCGGTAATGGGCGGGATTACAGTCAACCTTCCAGGATTCTGTTAGCACATGCAAGTCTTCTTCTTTATTGTATACTGGTTTGGTATTAAAGGCATACATCCAGCCATCAGGTGCACCATAGTAGACATATTCGCCTTTAGGAGTTTTTCCGTAACCCGGGGTAGACCAGCTTCCGTGAAAGATCCTTTGACTTATTTCCGAAAATTCTTCTCCTGCAAGTTTGCCGGTTTTCTTATCAACAACGATCATTGCTGGGGCAAATGGTGATGGAATATTTTTATGTGACCAATCAACACCATTCGATGTATTACAGAAAACATAATCTCCTACTACAAGTGGAGAAGAGCTTGTTACGTTGTGTGGGAATATACCAAGCTCATCTCGCATATCATACACCCAAAGTATGTCAGCATCTAGATTGCTGATCTTAACATTGGTTTTACTGCCAGAAATATTGTTGATGTATTTTTCCTCATCTTGGAAGCCCTGATTACCATTTGACATACCATGAACGTCCATACAAACAACTTCACAGTGATTAGTCATAACGTAAACACGATCACCGTCAATCGTTGGAGAGGAACAGATTCCGAGATATTCCCAATCACTTACTTTACCAGCGGCCATTTTAGGAACAGTCAGCTGCCAAAGAAATTTACCTGTTTTCTCATCGATGCACATCATAACTCCACGATCGCCTTTGATAGCTGGGTTACGTGGAACTTCATTGTTGGTGCCAAGATAGATTTTACCATCTTTGACTGAAGGATTACCGTATGATTGAGAACCAAGTTTAAAGATCCATTTTATGTTCTTTCTGTTCTTGCTGGTAAATTCCTCTTTGTCGTCATCCCAGTCCCCGGGATTAAAGCTTGATGGAATATTTTTGGCATCCGAAACCATGTTTCTACTGCCGTCACCACCCCATGTGGGCCAGTCCCCAGCCTGTGAGGCTGAAACGATACCGAGACTTAAAGCTAATGACATAAGTTTTTTCTTCATTTTAGTCCTCACTTGGAAATCACTTTGATATTATCAATAAATACAGGTTTCAATCCACCAGGAGAAAACCCGAATAATCCAGGTGCACCTTTATCATGGATATGTTCGACTTTGTGTTCAATCGTCCATTCAGTTGGCTCAGTGTCAGTCTTCTTCCAGCATTTTACGAAGATTACACCTGACCCATCAGCATTGCTCTTTATTATAGTTTTTAGTCTGTACCACGTGTTGGCTTTAACTGGGAACTTCTTGGTAACCTGCATGCGGTCAAGGTTTGAATTGATGTCAATTGTTCTATTGGTACCTTTCAGAGCAATGATATAACGTTGATTGATTAGGCCAACATCTGACATGATACGGCGATTACCGCCAGTCATAACATCTGCTTCAATGGTATAATCACTCATTTCAGGATAACCGATGAAAGTAATAGCTCTTTGAAGGATAAGTTTATCTTGAACCTTCACTAGACATTTGTTACCGTCGATTTCACGGATTTCCCATTTAAATCTAGCTCCGATCCAAGCTAGTGGTGGCCAGGCGAATTTTGTATTTTCAGCTTCACGAGGAACTGTTGGTTTAAAGCTTTCAAAATTTTCATCGTAATCAGTTGGGACTACACGTCCTCTAACATATGATTTGATTCCGTCATTCGCAGTAAATTTGAAAGCACCTGCTGAAGGAGTCTTGTTAGAGTCAGCTATAAGTGCGCCTTCTCCATTGAATTTTCCATTCATACTTGATTTAACTTTGGCAGTTGGAGGAATAAAACCTTCCCACTTACCTGCTGGTAGTTTTCCCTCGCGAATGACACGACCCTGTTCATCAATTTCACGACAAGTAAATTCAGCGATCTGACCCGGCTTAAGAAGAACTTCAGACGGAACGATTTGACGAGCTACAACTTTTGAATCTTTGGAGGCTTTGTTATCAGTCGCAAGTTCTTCACTTAGGTAAGTATTTGGAGCTTTATCTTCGTTTGAACCAAAACAATAAAGTTTAGCGGTAGTATGCATGAGTACTTTTCCTCCATAAACTGCTGGAGTTCCAATACACTTACCTTTGATGCTTACTCTCGATAGAATTTCACATTTTTCATCACTTGGTCTTATGATGTAAAATAAACCATTTTCACTTGTTTTATCATCTGCATCATTAAGGATTGGAATGTAAAGTTTTCCGTCTGCATAAATGAGAGAGCCATGAGATTGCGCGTTACCAAGTTTTTCAGTCCAGATGATTTTACCATTGTCTGCATTTACACAGTGTAGATTACCGGTTATATCAATCTGATAAACTCTATCTTTAACTAGAACCGGAGATGATGTAAACATAGCAATTTTCTGGCGCCATACTTCAGAAGAATTATCTAGAACCAAGGGTTTATCAGCAGTCGCATTTTTTGGAATGCGAATTGCAACCATTCTTCCGATAGTTGATGTATCCAGATTTTCTTTACCGTGAACAGCGATCAAGGTATCCTTATAAATAAGAACACCAGTGTTAACTCCGCCTGCACACATAGGGAAACGCCAAAGAGGAGCACCAGTTGTAGCATCGAAGCTTACAATGTTACCACAGCCTGTTCCTGCATACATAGCGTGCCTGCCATTATATTTGGCGATAACAGCAGTACTGAATGAACTGTCTTGTGGATGAACTCCAGGTGTAGAAGCCCAAATCAGGTTTCCGTTGGATTTGTCAAAAGCATAGAAACGGCTGCGTGGCGGACCCTGTTTTCCCCAGTTAGCTGTAATACCGTGGATAACAACTGTATTTCCAAAAATTACAGGAGAGCCAATTCTTCCATTAGGGAATGACAGTTTACCATATTTCTCCATAAGAGAAAACTTCCAGACTTCATCTCCGTCTGGCGTAAAACATATGAGAAGGCCAGGGGCAGTCATCTGGTATATGTTACCAGTCTCATGGTCGATAGTAGGACTGCTTATCGTGTAGCGGTCGTAAACAATGTCAGAAAGGAAATCTGAATAGAATTTTTGCCATAGGATCTTTCCAGTATTTATGTCGATACAGGTGAAGACTTCTCTGAGTTCTTCCTTTTCTCCGACATATCCGAAGCTGTAAACTCTGCCATTGGCAATAACCGGGCAGCCTCGCCCCTTAATGTCCAGGCTCCAAAGCGTGTCTTCCCACTTATCCGGTAAGCCAGTTTCCGGAGATGTACCATTTTGGTCAGGACCTCTCCAGTTCAAAAATCCTTGTACCTTTGAGCTGCTACTGTCATTTTGACAGGCTGCTAAAAAAAGGAACACAATTATTAAAAGTAAATTCTTCATTAATGCTCTCGATTCTTTTAAAAATTAAATGAAAACTCGGTACTATTCGAAATACCCCAAATACCGGCCACTGAGCCTGTATCCTTCGTCACTTTCCGTGACTTCAGTCTTTTGAACCGTAAATATGTGCTGCATTAATCTCAGATATTAACACGACAGAAAAGCTGATTTCTTACCAAGTGCTCTTTGAAGAGGAACAACTCACAAATCTCAAGTGTGCTGTTGTAAACTTAATAATTGTCAAAACAAATCTGTTTATGCGATCATCCCCAGGCCAGCCAGGGCAAAATAGGTGTTTTCTATATCTGTATTACTGTCTTTACAATGTCCTGTAAAACCGTTCTCCTTTTTCATCGACATTAAGAAGCTTTCGACACTTCCTTTAATTTTTTTCAGCTCATCAGGTGCTGCATACTTCAAAGCCTGTGCTGCATAAACAGTTGACTGCACATCACTGAAAGGCATCTGCGATACGGCAAGGAAGCCGCCATCGCTATGCTGTTGTTTCAGCAGCCATGATACACAAAAATCATAAGGATCTTCAACATAATTCAATAGCATTGTGGCCATTGCAGTAGCTGGAGTCGATCCATCTTTGGCACCTTTGTCTGTACCAAATACGCTGTCATCACTCTTAAGGTTACTTAAACCTTTAGAAATTTTTCCTTCATCAGGTATCTCCTGATTAAGGTTTTGGTATGAAAGAATTGCCAGATATGTTCCATAAATACTGCCAAATGCAGTGTTAGAAGCCTGATTCCAAAGACCATCACTACAACGGTTATACTCCAGCTTTTCTGCTATTTTAGAGTAGCTGCCAATTTCTAAAGAGTCTTGACTGTAAAACCTCCAGGCTCTCGATAGCGCTGAAATGAAGATGTAGTCCAAACCTTCACCATCAGCTTGCTTTCTAAGATACTTAGTGGTTGCTTCGCAGTTCTTTTCTATACCCATAATCCGGCTTAAACAGATGCCGAATGATGTTTTGTATAAATCCTCTTTTCCTTGCTGATTTGCAAAAGCTCCGGAATCGAGAATTGTGCTTTCGACAAAACTTTTTAAAGATTGTTGCTCATTTTCTGAAAGTTTTTTATAGCCGTCTCTGGCAGCAGAGAAAAAGTCCTGCTCGTAGTTGAAATCTTCTGACATGTTATCCGGTAATTATGATTCTGAAAACAGTTAATATTTCATAGAAGTTAAAGCCAGACAGCTATTTTGCTAGAGACGCAGGCAATAAAAAAGCCCCGGTCTATAAACCGGGGCTTTAAGGGAACTTTATAAAGTTATCTTAGAAACGGATAACCCAAGAAAGACCAATATTGTGTGCTTCGAAGTCACTGCTCATTTCGTAGTCGTACTCAACAACAACTTCAGAAGAACCAAAATCATATCTGAAACCAAGTCCAGCTGTGAAAGAGTCTTCTTCATTTTCGATACCGTCAACATTGAATTCAGTACCGCCAGAAGTAAAGCGTGCATCAAGATCTCTTTCTGTATCCATGAACTCGTGGTACCAGAAAGATCTGAATTCTAGTGTGAAGAAATCTTCGTCATTCATAACTTTAATAAAGCCAGTTCTGAAACCAAGTTTTGAAAGTAGTGAGTCGTAGTCCTGGTCGTCTGTTTCAACTGCGAAAATAGAACCATCTTCATCAATACCGTCAACTGAGCTCATTGAGTATGAAAGGCCTACAATTGGTGTGAAGAAGAGGTCTTCTTTTTCAAACTGGTATCCAATCTGTGAACTAAGAGTGTAAATCATTGAGTCTGCATCTGAATCCATTTTTGAACCAAGGTCATCAACTGTTCTTGTGTTGTCAGACTGACCAATACCTAAACTTAGAACAGAGTCCCAGAATAATTGATTTTGAACAAATTTTGCATAAGCTGCGATTGAGTATGAATCAACATCTGAGTCACCAGCATCATTATCGTAATCGATATCAGATTGACCATAACTGAAAGCTGCACCAATTATCCAGTCTGCATCAACTGCAAGGTCAGCACCTAAAGTTAGATTGTAGGTATTG
>JAKVBD010000083.1 GCA_022446985.1 Lentisphaerales bacterium | reverse complement strand
TGAGGGAAAACTTCATGCACGGTTTGGTCGGTGAGGTAAAGCTGATCCGTAGGAGAGGCTTCACTTTAATCGAACTACTTATAGTTATTGCCATTATTGGTATACTGCTGACCTTACTTTTACCTTCCTTGGAGAGATCTAGGAAAGCCAGTAAACAGGCACTTTCTATGAGTAATTTTAAGCAAATACATATGGCTACTATGGCATATGCGACAAAACACAATGGTTGGCTTTTTGATCATGCGACCAACTGGCACCCAACTGCTGGAATTAACAGTGAAACAGGAGGGAGAAACCACGTTATGGATTGGCAAAGAATGGTCTATGAAAGCATGATTGGCAAAGTCTTATCCAGAGATGAAGCCAGTGTTCATATGGATGTTGGAACAACTTTTTTTAACACTTTCTATTGTCCAGTTTTAAGAGACTCACGTGTTCAGCCAAACTCTGTTAGCACTCATGGCGATGGTGATTACTCTATGAACGGATTTTTCATAACTCAGCGAAATCTACTTACTTTAACGGGAGAGAAAGAACCCATTTATGTCGCTGGCACCATTAAGGATGGAGATCCCAGTAGAGCCTCAAATAATTTCCGAAATGGTGTTTATAATCCTACGAGTCAATACCATCCGGCTTATGAGTATATCAATCAGAAAACTCTGAGTCTGTTTATCGATGGTAGTGTGAAGATGCTCTCTAAAAAAAAGGGTGCTGAAATTAATGCCGCGATCCAGAATAATCACGATTTCCAGTAGTGTAAAATGCTCTTGAGACAAGTGAAGGAGCATCAACGACTCGTCGGTAAAAGTTATCTTGGGAGCGCCGCAATCTTTGCAGCATTGGCTTGAGATTATGGCGAGCAGGTACCCCGGGGCACCCTCTTTGGCTGTGCCATTCACCGTAAGCTCAGCAATCCATAATTTAATGGCATATTGAACTTACTAGTAGCTTACTGGTGAAAAGGCAATTTATAAGTTTATTTAAGGAATCTAATTTTATGAAACAATTCACAAAATTTTTATCAGCGATCACTGTATTGGCGACAATCTTCAGTGCATCGACTGGCTACGCAAAAGAGAAGATGAACGTCTTGCTTCTCATCGCTGATGATCTGAATACCTGGGCTCTAGATAATCCGGGCCGTTACTCGAGTAAAATCATTGCGCCTAATTTAGATAAGCTGGGGCAGAGCGGAATAGTATTTCAAAATGCCTACTGTGCTTCGCCATATTGCGTCCCTTCCAGAACGTCAATGTGGTCTGGCGTCAGTCCTCATAAATCAGGTGTTTACCATAACCAGACAAAAATTGCCGCCAGTGAGCCATTGAAGAGTGCGGTCTCTCTTTTCAAGACTTTTAAGAATGCCGGTTACTATACCGCGGGGTATGGTAAAATTTCACATGGCTGGATGGACGATGGCTTTGATGAAAAAGTCAGTCACAAACGCGATCCAAGGCCGGCCTGTGTCCCGGTACAATCTGTGGCTAGAGGCGAGCAGGATTGGGGCATTATCACTCTTCCTGAATCTGAAATGAATGATACTCAATCGGCTAATCGCGCCATAGCAGCACTTGGAAATAAGCATGATAAACCATTCTTTATCGTTTGCGGAACATTTAACCCGCATATGGCCTGGTTTGTACCACAGAAGTACTACGATATGTTCCCGCTAGATGAAGTAATAGTTCCAGAATTGAATCCTAAAGACTTTGCTGATATTCCACCACTTGCAGATGAAATCGTTACAGGAAAGCGCAAGTTCACACAAAGTGTTTTGCAGGCAGGTCTTCATAAATCTGCTGTTCAGGCTTATCTGGCAACAACAGCCTATGTTGATGCTCAGCACGGCAGAGTTCTTGATGCTTTAGAGAAAAGTGGGCACAAGGGTAACACAATTGTGATTTTCATCTCTGACCATGGTTTCCACCTTGGAGAAAAAGACAATTGGCAAAAAGGCACCCTTTGGGAAGAGGCAACAAACTCTATGTTCATGATCCGTGTTCCCGGTATGACTAAGGCAGGAGTAAAGAGTAAAAGCTGTGTTTCTTTGCAGGATATTTATCCGACATTGGTTGATCTTTGTGGCATTGAGAAGCCGGCCTATGTCGATGGTAAATCTTTGACCCCTATCTTGCAAAATCCTGAGTCAAAGTGGGAGAGTTCGGCATTCAGTTATTTAAATAATCAGTATGCCAGCATAAGAACTGAGCGCTTTCGTTACACTCGTTACAAACAGGGTCAGACCGAGCTGTATGATCATTCAAAAGATCCAAACGAATGGACGAATCAAGTCAACAATCCAGAATATGCTTCAGTGGTGAAAGAGCTTGAAGCTCGCTTGCCAACAATTGATAAAATGGCACCTCAACTCGTCAGAGGCGCGAGGTCTTCGAAAGCAACTAAGAAGAAGCGCAGAAAATGATGTAGCCTCATTGCTGAATACTTGGGTGAGTCTGTTTAGATTCGATTCTAAGATGGTTTTTATTGACTAAATAAGAAACGTGAGAAATATGAATCTACTTATAAGTTTTAAAGTGATTATCATGTGGCTTTCTTTGTCCGCCATATGTGGACAAGCTTACGCTGAGCAAACAAAACCAAATATTGTCATGCTTTACCTGGATGACTGGGCCTGGAACGGTTCTCCCGTTGCCATGAACGATGCCATGGAAAACTCACGCATGCCAGTTTTGCAAATGCCGAATGTTGAAAAGCTTGCCAGGGAAGGCATGAAATTCAGCAATGCCTATGGCTCGCCGCAATGTGCTCCGGCCCGGGTTTGCCTGCAAACCGGACAGTCCGCCGCGCGCAATGGTTTCACAGTCGTCCTTGGTAAAATCAAAGATGATTACTACGATATGCGCAAAACCTACAATTACATGCCGATGATTCCGAATGTGGCGGCAACGGCGCTCGACACCAACTCCATGACCATTGCTAAAGCCCTTAAGCCATTGGGCTACGAAAGCGCTCATATTGGTAAGTGGCACATGTATTGTGATCCGGGTGAAGCTGGCTATGTTCTGCACGATGGTGATACCAATAATAATCCTGGTAACACTTTGACTTTCAACCTCAAGAAAGGCGAGAAAGCACCAAGCAGACTGCCAAAGGATATAAAGGATCCTAAGTTGATGTTCAGCATGACTGAAAAGGCAATTGGTTTTATGGAGGAACAGGTTCAGAAGAAGAAACCTTTTTATCTGCAAATCTCACACTATGCCATGCACGAAGGGCGTGAATGCCTGGACTCAACACGTCAGAAATATGTCAATCACCCGGTAGTTCAAGAGTACTACAAAAAGATGGGAACCACACCAGAAAAAGTGAACCGCAAACAGGATCCTGCTAACTGGTTGGCCATGGGAGAAGACATGGATGGCCGCATCGGTGCGGTTCTCAATAAAATTAAAGAACTTGGAATTGAGGATAACACCTACGTCATCATGGTTTCCGACAACGGTTACCGTCACAGCGATGTCGCCCGTGAGCAGAAGCAACCTCTTCACGGTCACAAATGGTGGGTCTGGGAAGGCGGTATTCGCGTCCCGATGATTATCAAAGGCCCCGGGATTCTGGGCGGTTCAACTTTCAAAGCAAATGTCATTAACTACGACTTTCTGCCGACATTTGTGGAATGGGCTGGTGGCAGTCCTCAAAGCCTGCAGAATATAGACGGCATCAGCCTCGCCCCTTACTTAGCCGGTAAGACACCGGAAGTTGATTTTGTAAACCGCAATCTCTACTTCCATTTCCCGCACTACCGCGGTTCGATGCCCCACTCGGCAGTTATTTCTGGCAAGCACAAAGTCATGCACTTTTACGAACGTCCGGATATACCAATGCTTTTCGACCTTTCAGTTGATCCAGGCGAAGTCAGTAATATAGCCAAACAACACCCTGAAACTCACAAAAAGCTTTTCCAGGAAATGATGAGTTACACCAAAGAAGTTGGCGGTAAGTTCCCCAAGGAAAACCCGAATTTCAATATAAAGAAGTATGCCAGCGATAAAGAATACAAGAAACGCCAGATGTGGGGGCCGTTTGAGGGTGACCGACCTCTTGAGACGGATGAGAAATAAGTCATTACTTAATTAATGGACGGTTGAAAAATCGTCCTTTTTTGGGACCTATTTCGTTAAGCAATAGTTTGAGAGTTCGTCAAAATCAGCTTTTAGAGTTGATAGAAATTCATCGGCGTTATCGCCTGGTGCTAAGGGATTACCTAGAATGACGTCACAGTTAAAGGGGACTAAAAGAGTTTCATCTTTTGGTAAGGCTTTATCCAGGCCATTCATAATTATTGGTGTTACGCTAACATTTTCAGTAAGCTTAGCGATGTGAAATATGCCTTTTTTGAGTTCGGCCATTTCGCCGGCTTTACCTCTGGAACCTTCAGGGTATAGAATAAGGATTTCGTTCTTTTCGAGAGCCTCCTTACACTCTGCAAACAGTTCATTTTTCCTTTTTCTGGCTTTTCGTTCCAGTGGAATAATTCCCATGATCTGTAGAGAAAACCACTTCAGGAATTTATTTTTTAAAAAGTAATCGGCAGCAGCGACAGGCCTGACTTTATGGATTTTGGAAACGGGGAATAAGCCCATCAGCACAATAGTGTCTAAATGACTATTGTGATTGGCTGCTATGATCGCTGGCCCCTTTAAAGGGAGTTTGTCTTTATTGCGAATGTTCAAGCCTAAAACGATTGCGGTTAAAGGCTTGACCAGCATTATGAAAAATAGAATTTTCAGAGTCTTATTCATGATTAGAAATGCAAGTAGTAAATGTAGTGAAAGAAGACTGGTGAAGTAAACAGCAGACTGTCCATGCGGTCTAGTATACCACCATGACCGGGAATTAAATTTCCAGTATCTTTAATCTCCAGATCCCGCTTAACTGTTGATAAGACAAGATCACCAAAGAAACCGCAAGTGCTTATAATCAATCCGGCGATAGCTCCCTGAGTATGACTCAAGGGCGTGAGAAATGGGGCCACATAGGTAGCCAGTGCTGTGATAGTTAAAACTCCACCAATAAAGCCTTCCGTTGTCTTGTTCGGGCTGATTTTAGGGGCAATTTTATGTTTACCAAAGCATTTGCCCCAGATGTATTGACTGACGTCATTAAACTGGGTCATGATGAGTAAAAAGAGAATAAGACCGATGTTCCCCGCTTCGACATTCTTAACCGGTAAGACTAAAAGGTAGGCGAGGTGACTGACACAAAAAACAGTCAGCATACCGCTCCAGTGCAATATGCCACTGGATCTTATAAAACCATCAGTCTGGCCGATTAAGACCATGCGTATAGGAATGAATAAAAATAAGTAGACCGGGATAAATATGATGAACATGCCATACCATGAGGAGGCAACCCAGTAGTACTGAAAGAGAATAGCAAGGTATAACCAAAATATGGCTCTTCGATCGACCTGTCTGGTAGGCGTTATGGAAAGGAATTCCTTGAGAGCTAAAAAGCTAAGAAATCCTATGAAACCAATGGTTACATTTGTACCAAGTATGAAAGTGGAAAAGAGCAGACCGACCATCCACCACCAACTTTGGATTCTTTGTCGAAGCTCGGTGTAGTCTTTGTCGGGTTTTTTTAACTTTAAAATTAATCTCATACAGGTCGCAGTCACTAACGCGATGCCAACGGCAAGCATAACTGTTTTTGAGTGAGGAGGAAGCTCGATCATGCTTTATTCCCCTCTAAAAATCTGTGAGCAGCCAGAGTACGATTGGCAATGGTGATCACACAGCCAATGTTGATGATAATCAAAGTATAGAAAAGAGTGGATCCAGCCGGCATAAAAAAGTGTTCAACAACAGTCAGTAAGCACGCAAAAGTGGCGATTGCCATTCTGTGTTGTTTTGCCATAGGTCCACCAAAGTTCGTTGGTGCGCCAGTAGAACTGGCCAAGGTGCGAACATAGGCGGTCATAACAGCCAGAAGGGCTGCCGCCCATCCTAGTGAAACTGAAAATTCGTGAAAGTGAGTTGCGTAACCCATCGCAATAAGGATGAGTGGATCGGCTATCCGGTCCGGTATATCGTTAAATAACTCTCCAGATGGAGTTCTTTTACCACCTTCTATAGCAACCATGCCATCAAATAAATTACATAGTAATCTACCTTGGATTAGAACTGCTGAACAGATCGCCAGGAGAGCAGACTGCTCAGGTAAGCGTGGGAGCAAAACAAGGCAAATTGCGGCAGCCATTGCAAAAAAGATGCTTGCTATAGAAATCTGATTTGGAGTGATATTCTTTGTACTTAAAAATTTAGCAATTTTTGTTGGGATCTTGGCGGCTCTAACTTTTAAAGGTCTTCTGTTTTCATCTGAGTTCATACTATTGCCCTTGATAAGAAGTTTTGCATGAGATGCAAACATGTAATAATGCTGAAAATTAAACCTACAGCTAAATTTGGTAGCAGGGTTAAGAGAATATTTTCAGTTTTAATTATGCTGTGAATAGTGAAATAAAGCAGGGAAGTTAATACAAGTAAAATTATCGGAGGTGCAATGATTTTGCTGAAGTTATTTCTAAAGAAAGTTTGTTTAGAATTGAGAAGTTCAACCGAAATGAAAGTCATCATGAAAGATGCCATGCCTTGAAATAAGCCTGAGGTAAGAGCAGATAGCAGATGACTACAGTTTACTGTCAGAGCATATCCTCCCCAAAATAAACCAGCAAGTGATGCTGTTACATTGCGATATCTTTCATGACCATTCATAGACTTTTTCCTTTATGTTTTTACATAAAGTACTCAAAATATTAAAATTTATTAAATAGATAATATTTAATTTATATATTGATTTTATCAATATTTTGGTGCGACGCGATGCTTATGAGGTGATGAGCTACTCTGACTGTTTTGATAAACCAAAATAAGCCCAGTATGGGCGATATATTTTAGCTGTGGGTGTCAACCCTCAGTTATGTAAACAAACAATGTGAACGCTGGAAGGGTGACACAAAGGCAATAACGATAAATGTTTGTGTTGCTCTTACAGAACTGGAAACTTAATTTCTCTAGTCCCTGGACTTACGTCTCAGGTCTGAAAATTTATCGTTCCTACGGAACTGAATGTACTTTTCATACAGTTTCTTCAGCTCGGCATAAAATTCTAGTTATACTGCAAAGTGACTCAGAGTATCATTTCTCCCACGGCATCCTTAATGGGACGGAACTTAAGGGTTTTTTCATGTTTGGATTCGAAGCTTTTATCTATTTTCTGTCCCAAAGGGACTTTAGACTAGTAGGCCCGGAATTAATCTCGGGTATTAGATGAAAAATACCCATGCGTGCTGATAGGTACACTTTTATAAGATTGAATTGTTAACCCAGAATGAATTCTGGGCCTATTGGAATTCCGTCTACCTCAGGGCACCCTCTCTTGCTTCGCAATTCACCTTACTTGAGACGGTCCTGGCGATTTATATAAGACTGACTGAATGCTTGTGTGCTACACACTTAATAATGATTACTCGCAAGAGGATTTCGAAGAATTTTTGACTTGCAGATGAAGTTTTTCTTTATAAATAATAGAAGCGACTTTCGGAGCTAAAAATATCAATACTATTCCAATCAGGAGAGTGAAACCATACTCAAGCATGAATGGGTAAAAATTTTCCGAAGCAACTTCGAAGGCTTCACGTTTAATTCTAACGAACATGAAATAATACTGCATGAAGCTTTTGACTCCCAAAATGGTGAAGTATAGCCCTAAGAGTTTGATGCCAATGATCATATTTTTCATTTTTCTATTCCCTTGGATTGTTGGTCATAAAGTTTAACATATCACAACTGCTTAGAACACAAATTATAATTTTTCACCAAGTTTGGATGGCAGCAAGTATGATAGCTTTGTGATCATTTTGAGATAATGTGTTTCATTGCACAAAAACATAAGAGCTGATGTCTAACGGGGTTCGCCCACTGACCAGTGGGCCTTTTAATGTCTTGATTTTTAGAGGTTGAAAAAGCTCATGGAGTTTTGGTATGTTTCCTCGGCTAATTGTTCAGGGCTTTTGCCAATAGCAGCTGCAGCAACTATAGTAATGTGCTTCAGGAATGCGGGCTCATTACGGCCTTTAGCCGGCTTGGGGCGCATATCTCTAGGTGTTAGGAAGGGGGCGTCAGTTTCCAGCATTAAGCGGTCTGCAGGAATATCTTTCAGCATATTTTTAAGTTCAATCCCACGTCGTTCGTCGCAGATCCAGCCTGTAATGCCTATATAGCAGCCTATGTCCAGATAAGCCTGCATGTGTTCTTTTTTACCCGTGAAGCAATGAACAACGGCTTTAATTTCCTTATTTTTAGTTGCTGTGAGAATTTTATAAAAGTCCTCAAAGGCATCTCTCTCATGAAGGAACATTGGCAGTTTGAGTTCATTCGCTAGATGAATGTGCTCTGTAAAACATTCTATCTGTTTGTCCTGAGGACTGAAATTCCGATTAAAATCAAGGCCGCACTCACCCACAGAAATACAGCAGTCATCTTTTAATAACTTTCTTAACTCTGAAATAGTCTTTGATGTAAAAGTTTTAGCGTCGTGAGGATGAACTCCTGCAGTCGAGTAAAGGCATTTACTTTCCTTGGCCAATTTCAGGGCTTCTTGACTGCCTCTAAGGCTGGTGCCGGTTAAGACGATTTTATCTACACCGGCTTCAACGGCGCGATTGATCACTTCCTGGCGATCTTTCTGAAATGATTTATGGGTGAGGTTTACCCCGATATCGAATAGATTCATTATAGTGTATATCTCTTTTAATACTTAGCAGTATAAATAATGCTTACTTGTAGAAATATCACTCAGGGAATCAATGAGTCCTTACTTTTTATGAATTTCTTGCTGTGGGTATTGGAGGTTAGTGTTTGCTGTTATTTCGCTGGATTTTTTATCCACAGAGGTAGACGGATTTGAAGTGTATTTCACCAAATCATTTTTAATCACAAATGAACTTAAAGTATTTTGTGTAGTGACAAAAGGTGGCTTAGGTGATTGTCTTTCTATGGGACGGCAGTTAAAGTGCGGAAAGTATTTAAGGAAGAGCATGGCTAAGACAGTTTTTATTGATAGAGATGGCGTGATTAATCGTCGTTTGATTGACGATTGGGTAAAGGTTTGGGATGAGTTTGAGTTACTTGATGGAGTTCCAGAAGCTTTGAAGTCTCTTAAAGATGCTGGTTTTCGTCTAGTCCTTATTACTAATCAACGCGGTATTGCTGTTGGTAAGTTTACACGTGAAACTTTGGACGACACGCATGCGAAGATGAATGACCTAATCTCCTCTAAAGGAGGTGCTGCCTTTGATGCCATATACGTCTGTCCTCATGATCGCCACGAAAACTGTGGCTGCCGCAAGCCTCAGCCCGGTATGATTTTACAGGCGGCTCAAGATTATCCGGACATAGTCCTTGCTGATTGCGTTATGTTTGGTGACAGTGAGAGTGATCGAGGTGCTGCAGAAAATGCCGGTTGTAAGGGTTTCTATAAAATTGATGAGAAGCATTCTTTACTTGATCAAGTAAAAAGTTATTTGCTGTAATTACTACCTATTGCGACTGCTTTTACACAAAAATTGGCTTCAGGCATAATAATCCTGTATTTTAGACGTTACATGAGAAGGATTAATATTAAATGGTGATTTTATGTTGAAGTATTTACTGATGTATTTTTGCTTAGCTCGCTACCAATGACTCTTGTTGCTGAAGAAAAGGCAGAAGAGTAAATAGAAAAGAAAAAAAGGTGGCGGTAAACGCTAGTTTAATCCTAATCGTAAATTTCTTTAACTCTTCCTACCTGTCCGTCTTCAAGGCGGACTTTTATACCGTGTGGATGAAAGGCTGACTTTGTCAAAAGATCTTTGACGAAGCCTTCAGTAATCGTCCCACTTCTTTGATTTTTTTTGAGCACTATTCCGACTTCTAAACCGGGATAGATATCAGCTCTGTTCTGGCCTTCCATATATTCTTCTCCTGTATCATTTTTCTAAGGTAAAGCCAACTACTTCAAAACCTATTTCTGTTATAGGTATTCTTTTGGTAATTATTTATATTTGAGCAAAAGTGATATACTTGCCTATATGACCACAATGGTGTTTATTATCGATATTCTTGTAACTTATTTCTTACATCTATACTTTTTTTGATAAATTTAATTTTAAAGTCTTGTCAACGGGAAGATACCGGCGTCGTAAAAGATTAGGCATATTTTGATCCTTTGCTTGCATTGAATGATTGCTTGTTCAGACAGCGGTTGAAGTCAGTCTGATAAATTGTGTTTGTTGTTATATAGAGGAGACGTGTTGTGTCGAGGAAAGTGAAGCGCTTAACGCGCAAAGATAAGTCAAATGTAGAGATGTTTGAGAATAGTGCAGCTACACGGGTATCTGCAGTACTGAGCTTTGGAATAGGCATAGTACTTACTTTATTATTTTATGTAATCATGTTGCCATTTCGCGACGTTTACATAGGTCAACTTTTTTATGAAAGAGGCTTCGTTCAGTACGTACTTATGCTACTGACTTTCTGGGCCATTGCTATATTGGCAATTAAAGCCAGGAAGATAAAAGTTCAGAAAGAAGTGATGCACTTTAACCTGCTTCCGGATGAACTTTCTTATGAAATAGACGGTGGCAATGTTGAAGAGTTTGAAGATCACATCTGGAGTCTCAAGATTAAGCACAATGAAAGCTTTTTGGTCACCAGAATTCTGCGCGGTCTTTCCCACTTCTCAATTCGCCGAAAGCACAGCGATGTTCATGAAATTATGACTTCACAATCTGAGATCGATTTACAAGTGGTGGATTCCAGTTACTCGATTATTAAAGTTTTTATCTGGGCTATTCCGATCTTTGGTTTTGTAGGTACGGTCATGGGTATTTCAGATGCCATCGGCAGCTTTGCCACGGCGCTTCAAGGAGTTGAAGACGTTGCTGTCTTAAAACAGGGCCTTGGTCAGGTGACAGGTGGTCTTGGAGTGGCTTTCGACACGACTCTTTTGGCTCTTATCCTTAGTTTAATTCTCATGTTCCCCACCAGTATTATGCAGACGGTTGAAGAAGACTTTTTGGTTTCAGTAGATGAGTACTGTAACGAACACTTCCTGAAGCGCTTAAATGCTGATGCTTCAGGTATGGAGGAGTTCTCAACAGAAGAAGTAGCGAATGCTGTTCAAACTGTCCTGGCTGGAACTCAGGGAGTTTTTGTTGAGAAGCTGAATTCTCTTCAGGATCAACTGATTGATTTGCATAATAATCAGGTGGAGATTGCCAGTCAGATTACTGATCAAGCTGCTTCCCAGGTGAATAAACTTGAGAAGGCAGAAGATACGACTCAAAAGAGTACTTTGGTCATGAAAAAAGCTTTTGATGAGATCATCCAAAACCTGGCAGATGTCAGTGAATCGCTCGGTGGCAAAGGTGTTCGCAAACGCAAAAAAGGCTGGCTCTGGTAATGGCCCGGCCGCGAAAAGCTCAGGTTGAGGTTTCGCTTTTTCCTTTCTTAAGTATTCTTGCCTGCGTGATCGGCATTTTGGTTTTGATTCTCTGTTCGGTGATTATCTCACAGATAGACCCACAGGGAGTCGAAGAGCTGAAGCAGGCTAATGAAGAGAACTTGAAGAAGCTAAAGCAACTCGATGAGCTCGAACTGGAACTTCTTGCCCTTAAAGAAGAGCTGGAAAAAGTTGATGCTCTGCAAACCAAGAAAATTGACTTCAAAAGCAAGATTCTGAAGCTTAAAGCAGAAATCGGCAAGAAGAAAAAAGAGCAACAGGCTCTAGTCAGTAAAAATACCAAGGTTAATGAGCTCAATGAAGAGCTGGCTTTGAAAATGGCGCAGAAAGCTAAGCTCATGGCTACTTTGGAAGAAAAAATGAAGTTACATGACTTTCTGGTTGCGGCTCTCAATAAGGAAAAAGAACGCCTTCACAGTAAGCTTAAGATCGAAGCTACTGGTTCTGGATTTTTGGCAGACTCAACGCCAATTTATGTCGAGTGCAATGACAAAGGTATCACTCTCATTGGCGAACAAACAGTTGAAATACCGCGTGGCGCATTGCCGAAAAATAAACAGTGGCAGACGATGCTCAAAGCCGGTTCTAAAAATCAGCGAAAGGTTTTTGTCTTTCTCTTGCGACCTTCCTTCGGAGCCGTTAGTAATTACTGGTATGCGAAGTCTTTTTGTGATAAAAGTGGCGCCCGTTCAGCTAAGATCCCTTTGACCAGCAATGCTCCTTTGAGTGTGGGAGGAATTTAAGTATGGCACGACGCAGAAGAAGAAAAGATTCAGGTGGCAACCTTGATTCCTTACTGGATACCATGACTTCGGTTGTGGGTATCTTGATCATTATTCTTATCGTTATTCAGATTGGTGTCAAAGAAAAGGTCAAAGAACTGGTTTTGGATAATGCCAATAAAGAGATTTCAGCTACAGAAATTCAGCAAAAGCAAGATGAAGTCGAAGCCCTGAAAAAGTTAATCGATAAAAAAGAAAAAGACTTCCTCAGTAAGAATCAGGCTTATAAAAAGAGCTTGCAGGAAACGAAGAAGCTTGAGCAGGAATTAAAGGTTGTTGAAAAACGCTTACTGGCTACAAAAAACAGCGATGTTGATCCGACTAAGATAACTCAAGAGCTTTCTAAAGCTCTTAAGGAAATTAAGGAAGCTGAAGCAAAACTTCAGAAGGTTGATGTCGATGAAAAGAAATTGAAATCATTGGTTTCGGCTTATAAAAAGAAGAAGAAAGTAAAGGCAGATGCCAGGGTAAAAATGCCTAGCCCCAGACCGGCTCCACAAGGTGCCAGGGGAGTTTATTTTATTTGTAAAGGCGGCCGTGTTTACTTTCGTGATGACGAAGTCTACCGTGATTATTTCATGAAAAAACTGGAACAGGCGAGAATCAAACCAAACAAAAACGATGAGTATAATTATGCTGCTGTTGAAAAGTATTTTTCGACAAGGAGTAATATCACGCCATTTGGTAAATTTGAGGCATTTTCTAACAAGACAAGAATTTACTTTCGAATGCTACTCAATCGGTCGGTTGGCGAAACTTCCAATTTCCTGTTGAGTCGAAGCTCAAAATTCCAAAAGAACCTGGCAAAGTTGGATCGCCAAAAGTACTACATAGTCTTTCAGGTTTCTCCTGAGAGTTACCCGGTTTATTTAAAAGCTAGAGCCATAGCAGAAAAGCTGGGCTACTCTTGTGGTTGGAGTCCTATGCTAAAGAATGTGTGGGATTATAACCTTTGGACCCGCATGCTGGTTGAGGGCGGTAAAAAAGCCGAAGCTGAAGCTAAGAAAAATAATCCACCTAAAAAACCAAATAACGTTTTGGATTAGTTTTTGATTTAAGGTCACTTTTTGAAAAGAATGTAGCCTTGAAAAGGGTTCTCGTTATAGATTCTTTCTGAACGTGTAATTAAAACAGCTTCGATTTTGTTAATTCAGGGATGATAGTTTGCACTGATTAAAAGCTAAGGGTAAAGCATGTAAAAGTTTCTATCTCATGTTATCAACACAAAAATGATCTAGAGAGTTTTATAAATCTCAAAAGTATAAATTGGATCAGCGCACTTTTTAAGAAAATAGTTGGGGAAGAATTAGAACAGGACTTTTACCTTCTCAACCTAATGGATAACGTCCTCATGACTGAAGAGGACTTTCCGCAAATTCACAAATATGTTGATCGGGCCTGTTAGATTATTAATATTTCCAATAAGCCGGATTTATTTTTAGATACCTGTTCAGAACCTAAAATTATGTGCAATGGCGAAAAAAATCCCATGCTGATTGTCTCAACAACGATGATTGAGCTTCTTTACAAAGAAGAGCTTGAGGCAGCTCTGGCTCATGAATTAGGTCATTTGGCCTGTGGACATAGTTTTACAAAATCTTAGTAGAGAACTTTAGCGGTATCACCCAATCGATGAGCGCAGTACCGGGGTTAACTGCATTGAGTATAGCGGCAAAGATTCCACTGTATAATAGGTTTAGAAATGCAGATTTATCTGCAGATCGGGCAGCATTATTAGTGACTAAAAAACCGGAAGTCATTCTGAGTATGATTGGCAAGTTAGCTGGGGGCTCAAATCGTTTGGCAGAATGCGTAAGTGAAGAGAGTTTATTGATGCAGTCAGAAAAAATAGAGCAGCTGACTTAAGTAATGAAAAGTGGTGGAGCAATGGATAAGGTTACCTATCTGTTTTCAACAGCCGTCATGAATGGAATCATGCGTCAAAACCCATGGCCGGCCGTGAGAATTAAACAAATTCGCGACTGGAGCCAGTCAGATGATTACCAAAAGATTGTACAAGGAGTCTTGCCAGAAATAGAGACAGAGAAGCAAGGCTTAGATGAAGTTGAAGAAGATGGGACTTTTAATAAAATTTCATCAAAAGTTATGTTTGGGAAAGATTAGAATCATTGATTATATCAATATAAATCTATATATAAGTTAATTTAATTAAACTGTGATAAGATGCTATGACAATCCTTACGCAGAACAAAATTAAAGGGTTGTACCATGCGACGAATCATCTCACTCTATCTAATTGCAGTATTTGTAACTTCTTGTGCATCAAGCAAAAGATTGGGTAGGTTCTATTCTGAAAAGTCACTGGCATCTGAGAAAAAAGCAGAACAGGCAAATATGTTTCCGCTTTATTATGAAAGTGGCGATGCTACAAGTGTCTTATGGCCACTGATTGACAAAGGTGATCATGGTTTTGCCTTCCGGCCATTTTATAATCAGGAAGACAATGAGTATGCGGTTCTTTTTCCTTTAAGTGCCTGGAATTCAGTACAAGGAGATGGTTGGATCGGGCCTAATATGTGGAGTGACGATTATCGTTTTCTCTTTCCGTTTTATTATGGTGATGAAGACAGTGATCATTTTGCCGGTTTATACAGTTTGCATAAGACTGGCAATAAGTCTGAGCACAGTGTTTTATTTAAGCTTTTATGTAAGTGGACAGATTATAAAAATGGCGAATATTCTCACTACTTATTTCCTTGGTATTCAAAAAAACTAAAGAAGTAGAGCAAGAACTATTATTTCCATTTCACTATGGACGAAGAACTAAGAAAGGCAGTATCACCGTAAATCCTCTGTATTGGTTCTCAGAGAGTGAAAAGCAAAAATATGGGCGTGAAGAGTATGACAGGGAAGGTGGGGTAGTTGAAACAAGTTGGGGCACACCACCTCTGTTGCCATTGCTGTCTCGTAAGGAAAGTAAGCATCGTAAAATCACAAAAAGTCTTTGCGGGCTTTTATATAACAATACAGCAAAGGGCAATGAAACCAGTGGCAGTGTCTTAGGCTTTATTGCAGGCTGGGAGAGTGATGCCGAGTCCAGCAGTTTTAGAATTCCGTCTATTTTTAATATGACGGGTTTAGTGGATTTTGCTAAAACAGAAGATATATCGAAAGTCAATTTACTTTTATACTCACATGAAAAAAGCCCAGAAGTCACACGTCGCGATATCTTTCCGTTTATGACTTGGGACAGTGGCAAAAATGAATCAGGTTTTTCATATCTTTTTTTCCATGGGGAGCTTAATCGGCGATCTTAATCAGAATTAAATCGAGAATGTCTTTGGCGGAACTCAGTTGCGAGGGGTCGTAATTGATAGTTCCGCCTTTTTGTGCTTCGCCACCATGGCCGGTCAGATCGACCAAATAGTATTTCTGGGGCTCTTCAGGATCGATGTAAGCGCTGTAGAGAACGGATGGTTGACCGATGTGTTTGTTGGGCCATTTTTCATCTGGATCAGCGGGAGAATTGATCTCGACGAACAGAGTAAATGGTTCCTTGTCTTTACGAGTTTGATCCAGAGAAAACTGATGCTTGGATGTAGCTCCGGAGGCGGCGTCAATCTTGCCATCTGGTCCCATGCCATTGATCACGGTATAGCGGTTACGCCATACTGGCAGGATATGGTGCCTGGGAGTTTCTTTGCCGTACCATTGAGGTTTATCTGAAAATGAAAGCTCGTGAGTTAGATAAAGGGTTTCAATGATGGTGCCATTTTTTGATTCTGCCCAGATGGCTACAGCAGGGAAGGGCTTGTCTTTGTCATTCATGGCAACATCGATGGATAATAGCAGCTCTCCAGAGTCTTTTTTGACGCGGCTGGATGTCAGTAATTGTTGCTCATTTCTGGAGGCAACAAGAACGTTTGGTCTGACGATTTCTCGTTGGTGTCTGGCTTCGTAACTTTGCTCAACCAAAAGCTTTGCAGGGAGCCAGTACTCATAGGCGGCAAAGAAGAGAATCAGCCAAATAAGAAAGCTGCCAAATATCATCTTACCGCGTTTTGTGAACTGTTTCTTAAAATACTTCATTTTGGAGAACAGGTGCAGGAGAACGAGAATTGTTGTTAGGAATCCAAAGATGATGTGGACCCTGGTCGTCTCAATAGAAAATGGCAAGGCAAAGGCAAGAACTCCCGTAATAGCGAGAGTCAAAAAGCTGTAGAGAAGCCCGAAGTTGACGATGTGGTTTTTCAAATGGGTTATCTTTTTTATCCACAGATTACTCAGATTATATAAATTTTGATAATCAGTGCAATCTGTGGATGTACAATAAATATTAAGAGTCGTAACCGATGATTTTGCGAAGCTCTTTGATATGCTTTTTACCTACTTCACGAGGGTTGGTTGAGTACTTCTTACAAAGAGCGGCTGCGTAGCCGGTTGCTATTCCCATTTGACCGCAGGTATTCATAACACGTGGCCCAGTCAGACCTATGTGTGTACAGCTGAAACAGCGTCCAGCGATCATGAGATTTGGAATGTCTTTTGAGTACAGAGAACGAAATGGGATGTAGTAAAGTCCATGCTGTTTGTAGAAAAGAGCCTTGGATAAGTAATCCTGGCTGTCGCCAGTTTCTTTTCTCTGGTAGTGAGTGTCGAGTTCACGCTTTTCTTCAACAACAGTGTCTTCAAAAGTACGTTTTTGAGCCGCATCTTGCATGGAGTAGATATGATCGCCAACTATACGGCGTGATTCACGTCGACCGCCAATGAAGGCGACCCACTTCAGCTCAACGAGAGCATTTTTAGGAGATCTTTTGGCATTGTAGAAATTACCGAAAATGGCTCTAAACATGTGGTCGCGTATAAGTTCTGCATCGTCAATCTGGTTGAGGTCATCATTTGAGTATTCCCAGAACCATTCACCTTTAATGTTTGATGATTTGCCAACAACCGGCATGGCCCATGGAACCTTAGGGAAATTTGAAGGTTTTGTGCCTTTCTGAGAATTCCATAGAACACTTGTTCCCATAACTTTGTTATCGGCCTTTTCTGGACTCCAAAGGTCACCGTGCTTTTCCCATTGCTCACCAAATTCTTTATGAGACTCGCGACCATAACGGAATTCTGCGCCGGCCCAGAAGCCAAGCCAGCCATCGCCTGTGCAATCGATGAATTGTGGTGCTTTAAAGCGTGTAATGATACCAGTGTCAGAGTGTCTGGCTTCGATTGATGCTATACTTTGGCTATTTTTTTCAAGGCCAATAGCGAGGTGACTTGGGAAGAGATCAACGCCACTTTCCTTCATTGTTTTCTCACGCTTGACCTGATCAATACGAGCATGAGCATGTCCATTTGGCCAATGTTCAGTATCGATTTTGTCAATGATATGAGCGCTTTTACCTTTGATACCAAGTGTGTGAACGCGAACTTCCTCACTGGCGTTACCTCCAAAAAGAGGGCGGTCTTGAATTAGAGCAACATTTAAGCCTTGAGCTTTAGCAGCCAGAGCAGCGCCGCAACCTGTAATACCACCGCCAACGATGACGACATCATACGATTTCTCTTCAACTTTGAGCTTACTTCTGCCAGTCAGTTGATCTTTCCAGCCAAATAAATCTTTAGGATCATTTGGAAGTACAGGATTCTCTTCTTTACTTAGATAGATGGCATCTACACGACCATCAAAACCAGTGAGGTCTTGTAGTTCAATTATATTTTCTTTCCTTCTCTTAATAGTACTCTTATTGAGAGTAACCTTACCACCCTTTTGCCAGGCCCAACCAGCTTCTGTACCGAAGGTAGTGGCAAGTGGCTTGCCATTTATAATAACTTTGAATTGACCAGGAGCATCCCAGTTGCCAGGACACCAATCTCTTGTGCGGACGTGAATGTAGTAGTCTCCACCTGCGGATGAGTTGTCGATTTCTGTTATGGCGTTTTGAACAGGATTGCCAATACCGTGAGCGAGTAGGAAAGCACCACCCATTTGTTGGAAAAACTGAGTGTCCAGCACCCAACCACCTCTACTGGCAAAAGAAGCTGCTTCGATAAGTATACCGTCCTGTGAAAACTTTGTGTCACTAAAAGCATAGTTTGGAGCCATCGCTGTGACTACAGAAGTTCCGCCAATAACTCTTAAAAATTTACGTCTATTCATTACATTCTCCATAAATCGTTTGGTAGGTGATAGGAGGGTGATTTAGATTTCTTACAGGAAACTGAAAAAAATAAGAAAGTGAATGTTTTGCATGTTTTTTTGATTAAAAGGTGATTTTTGTATATTTATGGCTTGAGAAATGCGGCTTAGCATCAGAATAAATCTTTAAATGTAATGATGAGATAAGGTTGTAGCTAATTGAAACACACGATGCTGAAAAAATCTACTAGAGGCGTGCTGCAGGCATTTTTATTTGGCTGCCCGTTTCTTTTACTGTTTGGCTTGCCTTTACTAGATATGCGAAGTGAGAAAAAGCTGATTTTACCTTTGGAGAGTAGTCAACAGGAGGTACTGCTCTACTTTGGCTACCCTGGTTGTGGAGTCAGTTGCCCGGATACTTTGCAAAAACTCTCTAGAGCCTTTGAGGAATTTAAAATAGACTCGATAGAGGTGAAATTTATTAATATCCTCAAGTCGGTGAAGGCGAAGCAAGCAGAAGATTATGCTCAAGCTTACCATAGTTCATTTAGCTCACCCGAGCTTACACCTGCTCAAAAAAAGCAGCTTTTTGAGGAATTCAATATAAGCGAAGAAAGCGTTTATAAAGCAGACCTCGATCACAGTAATTTTTTATTTCTTCTCACAAAAACTAATCAGGAACATTGGCGAATGACAAGAGCATTCCCGGATGTTGAGGGCTGCACAACTTATTTAGAAAGAAGGAAACAAAGTGATTAAGGTGTTTCAGAATTATGATAAAGGCCTACCTCCAGAATTAAAGGAGGCTTTACATGAAGATTACCTCAAGGCAGATAAGATAATTTATTTTATTTTAATTGTTCACTGGGTGATGTCATTTTCGATTATGTCTTATAGACAGGGTTTTTACCAGGCCGGTTTTATCGGTGGAGGTGCGATTGCGGCGGTTGCCAGTGTTGTTTATTTTTTGCTTAAAGGAACTCTTGTATCCCGTTGTGTCTTGAGTATGCTTATCTTCGTATATTCTGCTTTATACATTCAGTTAAATCTGGGGATGATTGAAGCGCACTTTCACATATTTTTGCTCTTACCGTTTTTAACGCGTTACAAAGACTTACTGCCACTGGTCAGTTCTGTATTATTGATCGCAGTCCATCATTTGGCCATAAACTATTGTCAGCAGGAGCAGTTGGTACTTGGCGGTTTTGAGTTAATCGTTTTTGAAAGTGGTCCCAGTTGGGAAACGGTTTTTATTCATGCCTTTTTTGTGATCGTTGGTCTCATCTTATATGGTTATTTCATAGTTGACAACACGAATCGCTTTTTAGCGGCTGAGTCGATCAATGCAACGATTAGTCAGATGAGTGAAAGTAATGACCTTACACAGAGAGTTGAGTATGGCAATCAACAATCAATCAATGCTTTTCTGGATTCGATTCATCAGGTGGTTAGTGGCATAACTTCACAGTCAGAAGTACTGGCGGCTTCTTCAGGTAAGTTATCTGAAGCAACGATGGTTCTTTCGGGAAGTTTTACGAATATGAGATCAGATAGCAATGAAGTCGTTGAAAAATCAGGTCTTTTGAATCGCAATATGCTGGGTCTGGACCATTCAGCAGTGGAAATTTCTGCTGAAGTCAACAGTGTTTCGGGATTAGCGGAAAATGTTAGAATGAATATGAGTAGTGTGGCTGCGGCGATTGAAGAAGCGCAAGTAAATCTCACAGGTCTTACAGAAGCAAGCGAAGGGTTATCTTCTAAGCTCAGTGGCATAGCAGAGGATACCGCTGAAGGTCGTCGGATTTCGAGCGAAGCGGTGAGTCAGGTTGGAAGTGCAAACCAAAGAGTTACAAAGTTGAGTGATGCCAGTGATGAAATAGTCAAGATTATAGAAGTGATAATGGAAATTTCTGAACAGACCAAAAATCTGGCTTTAAATGCGACCATTGAAGCAGCACGTGCCGGTGAAGCAGGTAAAGGCTTTGCTGTGGTAGCCAATGAGGTGAAAGATCTGGCGAAGCAAACTAGCGATGCTACAGATCAAATTCGTGGAATTATAGATACTATTCAGAATTCAACTGCTGATACTGTTAAAGATATATCAGGTGTTGGAGAGACAATTCATAATATCAATGAAATAGTAAATAGCATAGCTCAGTCGGTTGAAGAGCAAAGTAGTACCATAAGAGAGAACAGTGAGAGTATGGGGCAGATTTCCGCAGGTATAAAAGAGATCACTGAAAGTACCGCAAAGACAAATATTGAAGTTGTGGATATCGCAGAGAAAGCATCTCATTTGTCAAGCTCCTGGAAAAATGTCGCGGCAGATACGAAAAGCTCTTTACAGGCTTCAGACGAATCTGTGCGGAGTGTAGAGCAGATGAAAAGTTGCCTTGAGGAGGGAAATAACGCTTCCGAGTCGGTTAAGAAAGAGTCTGAATCAGTTCAAAATGCGGCCGATGAATTAAGGCATATGGTTAATCGTTTTGCTATTTAGAAATTTTCGTACAGAGCTTCTTTTTTTAAAGTGTGACCTTAGTTTGGTTGCATGAAAGATATCATTCAAATAGCCGGAGTTATCGACTCCAAAGAAGCCGAAATGTTGATGACGCAAGGTGTGGAGTACCTCGGTTTCCCATTGCGTTTGCCGGTCAATAAAGAGGATCACACAGAGGCTGAAGCCACCGAGATCATTGCTGGTATTGCACAGCCTCATAAAGCGGTTCTTATAACTTATCTCGACATAGCTCAAGAGATTATCGAATTCTGTGAACAATTGCAGTGTTTTATCATTCAGTTACATGGAGATATTTCTGTTGAAGAGCTTAAGAAGTTAAAAGATCTCTGCCCTGAAATAATTGTTTTTAAAAGTCTGGTCATCGGCGAATCTACACAAGACCGTCTTGAAGAAATGATTGCGGAATTGAGCCCTTATGTAGATGCTTTTATCACAGATACTTTTGATCCGGTTACAGGAGCTTCTGGAGCCACAGGCAAAACTCACGACTGGTCGATCAGTAAGCGTTTTGTTGAACTCTCTCCCAAGCCAGTCATCTTGGCAGGAGGCTTGAATGCCGATAATGTCCGTCAGTCTATTCTAGAAGTTAAACCAGCAGGTGTTGACTCTCATACTGGCGTGGAAGCTATAGATGGACGCAAAGACCTTGAGCTGATCAGAAAATTTGTTGAAGAAGCGAAGGCAGGATTTGAGGCAATTTAGCGAACAGCTTGGCGCATGTTTTCCTATCTCCCGACAACATTAATTTTAAAATAGGCAATCTGTTAGCAGACGTTATAAAAACCGCCTCAGTTGGCACATTAAGGTGAGATGTTTCTGTCTGGAGTTCAGGGTCATTATGCGACAGACCGCTTTACAGATACTCATGAAATAGTCAAAGACTGTAAAGCTATTTTCTTTCCAAAGTATCGACACTATTCGGTCGTTTTTGTTGATATATTTTTTGATCACTTTTTAGCGGTTAATTGGCATAAATTCAGCTCGGTGGATTATGAAGATTACTTAAATGGTTTTTACAGTAACCCTTAGCCAAGAAACATAATTTTAAATTCAGATGCGGATAGCTTTCCGGAATCGGTTATTAATTACAAAGGTTTGAGTTTTTATCACGATTTAGACGGAGTTGAAAGAGCTCTGGAAAGGATTTCAAGTAGACGTAAAGTTCGTTCATCGATAGATCTTGAGAAATCAATAAAGGATTTAAAGGACCACTACTAAGATCTTAATGCTTTATTTCTACATTTTTTCCCGAATTGATCAATTTTATTGACTATAAATTCTAAAAAAACGTTCAAAACATAACAGTTGAGTTGCGATGTTTCTTAGTTGAGATATAGTCTCGATGATGAAAGCCTATAGACCACTCTCTTGATATACTTGTGTATAGAGAGATTTAAGTTAAGACTGTTTTTTAAAAAGGAGATTAATTTGAGATCGTTATTTACAGGATTAAGTGCATTAATCCTTGCCAGTGCCAATGCCCAGACAAACCTTCCAGGAGGTCCAGGTCAGAATAAGGGAATGGTGAAGGTAAGCGAAGAAATATTTACTGTCACAACAGGTACTCGTACTGAGCGTCTACAGACAGAAACACCTATTAAAACAGATATTCTTGATAGTCAATTGTTAAAAGATGCAGCAGTGATGAATCTGGGCGGTGCTCTGGAACTTCTCAATGGTGCTCGTTCAGAAGCAAACTGTCAGAACTGTGGAGCTGCAGATATTCAACTTTTAGGCCTTCCTGGAAGTTATAATCAAATTTTAGTGGATGGTTTACCGTTATTTACTGGCGTTGCATCGGTTTATGGTATTGATCAAATACCGACTGTATTTATTGACAGAATTGAAGTCGTTAAAGGCGGCGGTTCTGCTCTTTATGGACCTGGAGCAGTTGCCGGTGTGATTAATCTTATCCCAAAAGAGCCAACTGAAGATCGTACGATTTTGGATTTAAGTTATCGCAGCATTGATGGTGAGCCAGTTTACCAAACTGATTTTGCCCAATTTCTGGTCAGCGAAGATGAGTCTCTGAAGGGCTCTTTTTATGGTCAGTTTTTAAATCATAATGAGTATGATGCCAATAATGATAATTTTACAGATATAGTAGAAAGAGACAATTTGACTCTGGGCACTTACATGTGGTGGAACCCTGATAATTCGACTCGTATTAGATTGAATTATCAGTACATCAAAGAAGACCGTCGAGGTGGTGATAAACTTAATTATCAAGAAGAGTTTTCTCAAGTTGCAGAAGCTGCAAAAACTGATTATCACTGGGCCACAGCACGACTTGATCACGACATAACAGATGACTTAATGATGAGTCTTTCTGCTTCAGTTGTCAGTTTTGAAAGAGAAAGTTACTACGGTGGTACTGGTGACGTTATAATTGATCCTAGTAACGATATTATCAATTATGGTTCCAGAACAGTTAATGGTGCTACAGCTACAGGCCCGGATTCTTTGAATCAGCAGAAAGCAAAAGCTCTTTTTGGAACCTCAGCAGATGGTACTGGTGGTGGTTCTTATAACTTCTTTGGTTTAACTGAGACTACTTCATACTTTCTAGACGCTCAATTTACTTACTTCCTCGGCAACATGGGAGATTGGGGTAAGCATAATCTTGTATTTGGTGTTCAGTATGAAGAAGAAGACGTAAGAGATGAACAGCGCAATGGTGACGGTGATTACCTTCTAACTCTTCATGATGATCAGTTTGATAACCTTGGCTTTTTCATTCAGAATGAGTGGGAAGTAAACAATAAGTTGGAAATTGTACCTGGTGTACGTTTTGACAAAACTAATACTTTCGACGACTGGGTTGTTTCACCGCGTATTGCTGCGCGTTATAAAGCCACAGATGAAATAACCCTACGAGGAAATATCTCAACTGGCTTTTTAGCCCCTCGTATCTTCGATGAAGATATTCACATAGAAAGTATCGGAGGCATTCCACGAGACATAGTAAATTCTTCAGATTTGGAAGAAGAAAGGTCTCTAACTTATGCTCTTGGTACAACCTTCACTCCTAAATCTATGGATGGCCGATTAATCACTTCTTTACAGGCTTACTACACTCAACTGGAAGATTCATTTGATCTTGATGAAGGCAGTATTCGCGTAGAAAATGGCCGCGAAAAGATCGACCGTGTAAATTCGGACGGTTCAACAATCTTTGGTTTAGAATGGGATATCTCATATAACTTTGATGAGCATTGGCGTGTAAATGGTGGCTTAGCTTATACCAGAGCGCGTTACGATGAGGAAGACCCCGATCGCGGAACAGATAAGTACAACAAGACACCTGATTTCTCAGGCTTAGCTCAATTAACTTACTCCAATCATAATCTGTTTGATGCATATGTGGCGGTGAAATGGACCGGAACTATGGAAGTTGATCGCCTTGATTCAGTCGACCCAAGTGCAGAGGCTACGGAAAGTTCACCTGACTTTTTTGTCGTAGATATTGGCATAAGTAAATGGCTGGAAGTTGGCAGAACTGACGTAAAATTGAGAGCTGGGATCAGCAATCTTTTTGATGAATATCAGGATGATCTTGAAAGAGGCTTTGAACGTGACCCGGGTTATATTTATGGACCTCGTTACCCTCGTACTCTTTATGTTGGTGCAACTATTGAGTTTTAATTTTATTCGGGTTTAATTCCCCGATGCTCTTGCATCGCAGTAACCC
>JAKVBD010000082.1 GCA_022446985.1 Lentisphaerales bacterium | reverse complement strand
CCAAGTCGCACCAGTTGATCACTGATGACGCGTTCTTGACGATCTTCCTTAGTCAATTCATAATCTTCAAGAACCGTGTACTTGGGTTTGTTGCGGATTCTGATGGTAAATAATGCCCCGAGTTTGTCCATTACTTCAAAAAAAGCGTAATCGAGACCATAATATCGATCACAGACATACATCACCCCTTCTTCGAGCATCTGCAAAAGAGCTTGACGCTCACAGCTATTGCCGCGGCGGTTATAATGGCATTGACAGCAGTCTCCTTCATTACGGAGAAACCCAGGTGAAGTTTGGCAGCCTTGTGTTTATCGTCCTGCCAGTCAGCCAAGAACACTCTTGAACCTAAAAAACTCAGTTGGATTTGAGCAAGAGGTAGCGCCTCGTTGATTTTAAAATAGATAAATACAGTTTCTTAGTAGTGAATTCTTAGGCTCTTTTTAGTTAATTACGAGATTCTATGGTTGGAGTCAGTTTCGATCTCTTTAAAACGATAAATGCTTGTTGAATTATTGCTCTCCACCTTTGTTGAAAATCCAACTGCAAAGCAGTCAAAGATGTCAGGAATTGAGATATGGCCTGGGTGACTTTAGTGATTTTATCAGCAGCTGCATGTGTAGAACAAAGACAAACAAAGCGTTGCCTGGAAGTCTTCACCATAACCCCTACGACGTCTAACAATAAAGGTCGACTGGTAATTGCCTCAGACTCAAAATAACACCTACTGCTGGTACTATCTACCACTAACGCCAGAAACGGCCCACGCGAACGGGGTATTAAAGATTAGGTTTTCAGTAAAGTGCCTGGCACCAAATAACCCGCACCAAATAACCCGCACCAAATAACCCGACTTGTCGGGGAGGCTTCAGCGGCCTGTGAGGTTCCGGATCTTGCCGAAGAGAGTTGGGCATAAGCATACTTGCAGCATTGAAAGGAAATCCAGCTCAGATTCGCGAAGCGACAATCCACCATTCTATAAATGGTTCATTTGCCATTCGTAAAGGAAATTGGAAACTTATAATGTGTTCTGGTGGCTGATGTGCTCCTCGTCCAAACGAAGCATATAAAAAGAAGCTTCCACTGATTCAACTCTATAATCTGAAGTCTGACCCGCTTGAGAAAAATAACCTTTATAAATCGCAACCAAAAGTTGTCGCTCAACTCTATTCTCTGCTAAAGAAACATATTAAGGATAGCAGAAGTACTCCTGGTGCGAAACAATTAAATGATGGATCAACCCCATATGAACCAAAAGGTTTTAAAGAATTCAAAAAGTCTTTAAGGCTTTAATAGCACTTAGTTCTTTTCATAAGCCTGTAAGTTTTAACTTGCGGGCTTTACTTTTGCACCAATCCTTATATCCTTTGACTGAATTATTACAGTATAGGAATATATCCTAAAAATATATTTGAAGGAAAAGTTCCAATATCTAATGCATTGACATAATAACATGTGTATGATCTAATCTACTGTCATATTTAAGTGTATTAGAAATAGACTTTTGGGAACTTTTTCAGTTTAAAGTCAAAGCGTAAGGATCAATAAAGTGGATAAAGCAAAATCTGAGATGGTAGATAACTTCTTTGAACAAGCTGAGCCATTTACTGCCCGTCTTTTTGAGTACCTTTCTGACGTCTATTTCTTCATCAAAGATCGCGAAGGTCGCTTTATGAAAGTTAATGGTAACTTTCTAAAATTATTTGGCTATAAAAAAGAAGAAGAAGTTGTTGGCTTAACTGATTTCGATATGGTCAGCCGTGAATTGGCAATAAAATACGAAAATGATGACAAAAAGATTTTAGAGACTGGCGTACCACTTTGTGAGCAAAAAGAACCAGTGAGCTCTGCTCAAGGAATTGTCAGTGTTTATGTGACAACCAAATTACCAATCTATAACAGCGAAGAAGAAATAATCGGTCTAGTAGGAATAACTCGAGATATTGCCAAAACTCAAACAACAATTCGCCCTATTCAGGAACTACAAAAAGCTGTCGAAAATATCGAAAAGAACTACTCAAAAGACATAAAGATCGATGATCTAGCATCGCTTTGCAACATGTCGACCAGTACATTCTTAAGACGCTTTAAGAAGCACTTTCACATGCCCCCTGTTCAGTACATCAAGAAAGTCAGGCTAAATGCCGTTTGCAGAATGCTTCTTGAAAATGACCGCCAGCTTTGTGATATATCATACGAATGTGGCTTTTGCGACCAGAGTTATATGACGAGAGAGTTCAGAAAGCTTACCGGTTTATCTCCCAGTGAGTACCGAAAGAAATACTACTGACTTGACTCTTAAGGCTAGATTATTTTTGTAGCATCTTCTACTGAATAATTCTTCGTAGAGCGTATAGCCGTTTTGAGATCTCCAAAAACTTTTATGATCTTTTCCATATACACTAAATCAAAAAGTGTCTTCACCATGGGTGTTACAGCTACTATAAAAATCTCATTACCTTCTGCTTTCTGCTCTCTATAGCAATTCAGTAATACCCCCAAGCCAGAACTGTCCATATATTCCATACTACTTAAATCAATTATCAAATGCTCCGTTTTATTTAGAGTAAATTTTAACTGCTCGAGAGTTTCTTCGGCATTTTCAGCATCCAGTCTCATTAAATTAAGATGAACTACTGTTATGCCTTGATGTTTTAAATATTCAACGATCATGATTCCCCCTCCTCTTTTGCTATTAATTTTATACGGTTCCAACCATTATCGGTCTTAAAATATTCGACCTTTTTACAAATTCTTTCGATGAGGTAAAGGCCAAAGCCATTGACTTGCTGACTACAATCGGGCAGCCGGATTTCTTCGGGTACAAAGCCTTCTCCTTCATAGCTGAATATAACCGTATCATCACCTTCCTCATTCGTATAAGCTTCAATCTCAATGAGAGACTCTTCAACAGTATGACGAACAATATTTGTGAAGCATTCTATAGCAGCAATACTAAACATGATATCCTTCGCGAATAGGTATTCTTCTAGGTATTTATTAAAGCGAAATAACTCATCAGCATTTCTACGTAACAATATTGGACTGGGCTTAGTGCTTTTTTGTGTAGAGTTGATCTTCAAAACCATCATTGTCATATCATCATTCCTTTCATTTTGTGCGGCAATTTGCTGTTCAATTTTCCTAATGATTTCTTGAGGAGTTTTACAGTTATTCCCAAGGCATGAAACGATTGCTTCAAATGGATGGTATTTATCCTGACTAATAGCTTCTGAAATACCATCAGAGTAAAGAATGACCTTATCATTTAACTCAAATTCATGAGTGTGCACTACTTGATCTGCCATAATAGCAACACCAAGTGGTAGAATGCCTTCTCCAAGATAAATAGATTCTCCATTTTCTCGTAGAAGCAAAGCACCCGGGTGTCCTCGATTAATGTAGGATAAACGATTGCTTTTTAAGTCAATTCTGAGGTAGAACAACGTTATGAAAGTTTCAGCTTCAACTAGACCGCTATGAAGCTCCATTTCGATTAGATGGAGAAGATCAGATAACTCTGGTAACTTTTTATTGTTCAGATAAATATCATTAACCAAAAGCTTCATGACATTCTTAACTGCAATTCCTGCTAATGCAGCAGATAAGCCTTTACCCATAACATCTCCAATAATTATGTCATAACAGTCATTTTTATAAGGGACAATCTCATAAAAGTCACCGCTTATAGCCTTAAGTGCTGTAGATATAACATGGCATTCAACCTGATCTCCTAGGTTGGTTTTAGTTTGTGTAATTTGCTTACTTAAAACCTCTGCAACTTTGTGTTCATTTCGATGTTCTTTTAAAGCGATTTTTTGTTGGCAAGTTTGCTTAAAAAGCTCAATACCTTCCAGCAAGGCATCATTTAATTCTGGTCTTGCACAGGGTTTACTTAAATATTTGAAAATTATCCCTGAATTTACAGCTCGGACAGCGTCCTCAATTTCTCCCTGGCCGGTGAGCAATATTGCTGAAGACTCTGGACTTAATGCACTCGCTCTTTCAAGGAAATCTAGACCATTTATCCCCGGCATCTTTAAATCACTCATGATAACTGGAAACGGGCCTTCTGAAGCAACTAGTTCTAATGCATCTTCAGCATTACAGGAAGTGTATATTTTATATTTATTGCAAAGCCCGATTCTTAATGCGGACAATACCTCTGGTTCATCGTCCACTAATAGTATCTTTTCTTGTAGCATGTAGAAACCTCTGTTTGAGAGACCACAGCAAAGAAGAGATCACTCATGCACCCGAAAAGACACATCACATTCGTTAAGAGTATCTTACAAATTCAAAACATGTAACATTAGTTATACTGTCAATTGGTAAATTACCGTATCCACACATTTAAATCCCTTATTCCACACAGAAACAGTCCTCAAACAAAAAACATCACTATGTTATTTATTTAACATGAACTCAAATACTTTATAAACAATAGCTTACAACTAATACTTTAAAACGTCGCATATCAATTGCAATACGGAGCGTAAATAATGGAACACACACAATGCTACGATTTAACAAAGGTGACAACACCGTATATTTTGAGCAGATCAATTTGCTCGCCAGTAAAGTTATATGGTTGCAAAATAATCAGGACCTGAACGTCTTGTTATTAGTATGTTTAGAGAAACAAAAGCGCAATTCATTTTGTGAAGATATTTACCATGCTTTAGCCCAAAATGGTAAGAAGGTTTCTCTCAACTACCTCAATGCCAACGACCAAATCAATAATTTAATTGATTGGGATCACGACCTAAACATCCTTTACCTGGACAGTATAAATACCAACTCACATCTAGCGCAAATTGCCGAATTCGCGGATCTGGCTCTTATTCTTCCAAAGTCATCGATCACTAGAAGAACTGATATAACAAAGGCAGTCAAGATACTTAAAAGCTTCAATATCAAAATAGGTGGCACAGTCTTGACTAACTTCAAAGAAAAAGTACCAGCACTGCTAAAAAGGATTTTCTTCTAATGAATATCAAAAGCATACTTTATCTTTTATTTCTACGCAAATGGTTGATCATCGTTCCACCGGTAATCACCTGCTCCATAGCAATATTAATACTGCTCTTTGTTGAGCCTGTATACACTGCAAGTATAAAGCTTTGGAATAAGGAGATGAAAGAAGAAAGTTCCATTCTGAAAGTAGTCAGAAGTGACAGTCAGAAAGACTTGTATGCCAACGTCCAAAGAGAAATTATCCGCTCTGGTGCAGTCCTGGAAAAAGTACTGATTGACCAAAACCTGATTAATCCCCCTAAAAGTAATAACCTGATCAGTCGCTTTATAGAAATGCCTAAAAAGAAAGCTAAAAAGCCTTTAAGCGAAGAACAAAAAAAGATCGCTGCTCTTACTGCACTGCAAAAAAATATCGGCGTCGACATAATCAACCCTGAGATTATTCTGATAACGGCGAAAATGAATAGTCCTCAGCTTTCTCTTTCTGTCGTTAAAAGTGTCGCAAAGAATTACAAAGAAGCATACCTAAGTATCCTCAATCGCGAAATTGACCAATATGAAGAAGTTTTAAAGCAACGACTAGATGTTCTCAATAATGATTTAACTAATTCTGAGACAATCCTACAGGACTTTGAAAATCAAAACCCGGATACAATTAGAAAACCACAATTTCAAAATCGCTTTGGTAAACTCCCTGATAACATTTCAAATGAATTAAATGTCAAAACACCCCTTCCATCAATGTCATCTGATATGAATCAGGTCAACGCTCTTACCCTTGTCATTCACGAACTCTCAAAGCTAGAACTTCAAAAAAGTAAATTACTAACTGAGGTCAGTTCTGAAAGTGTAACCTTACAAAGTATCAATGAAGAAATTGACAGAAATAAGAAAGTTCTTGCTTTAAATATGATAAAACTCTCTTCCCAAGCTCGCTTGGCCGTCGAATATCAGAGGCTACAATGGGAAGTAAATCTAGCTAGAGAGCGATATACATCATTGCTTGCTGCATTCGATAAAATCACTCTTTCCAGAGGCACTAAAATGAAACAGATTAGCAGTATTTCTGTTCTTGATAAAGCCGTTGCACCACTATACCCAATCTACCCAAAGAAGAAAATGATTGTCATTGCGGCAGGCTTCCTTGGCATACTAACCGGCTTGGCCTGTACTTATCTCGCCCATATCATAGATACCTCTGTCTATACAGAAGATGATCTTGAAGATGACGAGGAACTTAAAGTACTGGCCGTCATTCCAACTAAGTTCGATGAGGTCTGCCATGACTGACTTATCACTTAACCGTCAAACTACTTTCATCAAGTTTATGGTTGTTTTAATACTTTGTGTAGCTGCAGCATTTGGAGCTGTCAGCAATTCTAAAGTATTCATACTTCCTACAGTGGGTTTAGTAGCTTTGGCTGTTGGGGTTTTCCTTTTAAGACATCCAGCGATCTTCTTTTGGGGAATCGTATTTACAGCCCCTATAACAGACCATTTAGCAATCAATCTTGGTCCATTTAATGTTCGTCCTTACAATCTCCTGGCTGCCGGTGGAGTTTGTTGGTTTTTGCTAAATATCCTGGCTAATAATTTCTCTACACCAGTCATGCAGAACTTCAAAAAGGGTCTCCCTTGGTTTTTACCGTTATTACTATTATTTGCAATGAAAATTCTTGGAGCTTTAAACGCCAATTCAGATTATCTATACATACCTCTGAAATTCCCTTTGAAGTTTCTATTACTAGCAGGCTTAACTTACTTGTCTTGTTTCATCGTTTACGCTTTCTGTACCAGTAAAGCTAAAATTGAAGGTACCCTCAAGTACTGGCTCCATCTCTCAAACTTCATAGTCGCGCTGGCTATAGTACAAGTTATTCTTTCAAATGTTGCAGGCTTTCACTTTGTACACCACAGGCATATTATTTGGTTTGGTCGTCCTTACTCAGTTTTCAGAGAACCTGATGTGTTAGGATCATTTGCGGCAGCCACAGTAATGATGACTATTCCCCTTATCATTTTCAAAACGAATATTGTGAATCGCAAATACCTTTACTTTACCTTAATGACAAATGCTTTTATGATGATTTTCATACTGGTTAGAGCTGCTTGGCTAGGGTTTCTATTCACTGGAGTATTTACTTATATTAGCCTTTTACTCAGTAAAACTGAAATAAAGGCCAGACCCTATATGAACAAGGCTATACTGGTGTCTTTAACCTGTATGATTGCTCTGCCAATCCTTATGCCATCACTCTCTGTTTCATTATTTGGAAGACTTACAAGTATCGCTAAGCCAAAAGGCGAAGGAGCCAGTGCTTACCGTATGATGGAACTTGAACATATGGTACAAAAAGCCTTGCCTACAGCAGACCCACAATCTGTCCTGACTTTTCTCATTGGGCATGGAGATTTCACCTGGAGCTATTGGGGGCCAGAACTTGCCGGAGATGCGTACAATCAGGACTCTAAAACAAGCACAACAGTTTTAGTTCACCCGGGCTATTGCATGTTGCTCACATATCTATTTGATAACGGAATAGTTGGAGCTTTGTTGATCTCTCTTTTTTTTCTCATCATGAGTATCCGTTATTATAGATTACTGCAAACTGATATCTCTGAAGAATCTAAAAGTCTTCTCATGGCTTCTTATCTGCCACAAATTGTCATTCTTATTTGTTTCCAGTTCAGCTATGATCCTATCACCCCATTCATGTGGATTCTCACTGGAGTTCATATTGCCTGGGCTGGTCTTTGCACTCAAAATCTAAACCATGAAAAAGGAGGATACTAATGTCACAAATAGTCATAGATTGCACCCCGGCACTCTATACCACAAATGGAGTCGGCAGAGTAACAGATGCACTACTAAATAGTATGCTAAAACACAACCTTGGAAATGAATTTCTACTTTACTCGAGATCTTTACAAAAAAAGCTGAAACCATATGCAAACTGCAAAAATCTCCGTCTAAGATTCCCTAAGCTTTTCGAAGGTTTCATAGATAAATGTAAGCTAATCGAAAAGATGGCTCCTAAAGCAGATCTTTTTCATGCGACAAACCATTATATGCCTCTTAAAGACGCTCACCGGGCAGTCGTTACCGTACACGATCTTATTTTCTTGAAACAACCTGAAAATCATCTAAAGGGCATACATGCTGAGATGGCAGCAAAGGCCCCAAAGTTTATACAAAAAGCCCGGCACATAATCACTTGTAGTGAATATACCAAGAAAGATCTATGTAATATTTTAAACAATCAAGAAAAGAAAATCACAGTTATTCCATGGGGAATGAATGCGGAATTATTTACACCACCTACAAACTTACAGCAAACACAAATTAGTCTCACTGAAAAACTGGGAATTAAAACTCCTTATTTCCTTGGTGTTTCTTGTTCTGTCGGGCGTAAAAATACACCGATGCTCCTGAATGCTTACAAAGAACTCTTAAAGCATAATCCTGAAAATGATCTCGTTTTAGTCTGGGATGCACCAGACAACATTCGTGAGAAGTACAAACACCCAAAAATTCACTTCTCAGGTAAAGTCAACGATGAATTACTTAGAGATCTTTATGGCTGCGCAACAGCCACCATTTATCCTTCTCTATATGAAGGTTTTGGTCTTCCGGTTCTTGAATCTATGAGCTGTGGCACACCGATTATTTGCTCTGATGTCACCTCTCTTCCTGAAGTTGGTCAGGATGTCGCAATCTATATAAACCCACTTGATCAAAAGACACTTATAAAGGCATTGGAGGATTTCGAAAATCACAATATTAGCGTTCAAGACCTTAAACAAAAAGGCAAAGACCTCGCTGCTGAATTTACTTGGGAAAAATGCGCTTGTGAAACACAAAAAGTTTATGGAGGGGTCTAAAATGAAACATGTCATGCACATAGTCTGGGACGGTGATCATGCAGGCGTCCTGCGCTACGTTAGCAAAGTTGCCAGTTCAAAAGATTGGCAGAAATATAAGCATTCCATTATCATAATAACTCAAGCAGGTGATATCGTGAACCACAAGGAATTACCGATTCCAGTTCACTTTATGGATATAAACACTAATACTCAGGTAAGAACCTGCTTCTTACAGCTTCATAAGTATGTTATAGAGCAAGACGTTGACATCATACACAGTCACTGCGATACCCATCTCTTTCTATCGCAACTGAGACTCTTTAAGAATGTAAAACTTGTTTATACTCAACAAGGGGATTCATCCGTCAGAATCAGCCGACAGTTACTATTAAGATTTTTATGGATATGCAATAGTCCCTACTGGGATAAAGTTATCCAGAACTCACACTTTACTGAACGTGTCTTCCTGAATAAATCCCCCTTCCCTGAGGAAAAAACAGCTGTGCTCTGTAATCCATTGCTCGAAACTGTCGAGACTAAAAAAAGAAGTCTTAACAAAACTATCAATATTGGCAGTGTAGGTCGACTTGAAACAGTAAAAGGCAACGACCTCTTTTTAAGAGCTATCCCTGCTATTCTCAAAATCATTCCAAAAGCACATTTTCATATTTTTGGTGATGGTACAGAGAAACAAAACCTAATCAATCTTACTAGACAGCTTGGCATCTCCAAGTCTGTAGTTTTTCATGAATTTACCAGTAACCCTCTAAAAGAAATGCAAAAAATGGATTGTCTGACTGTTCCTTCAAGACAAGAGTCTTTGGGCCTGGTCGCATTAGAAGCTATGTCAGTGGGTACTCCGATTGCAGCCTTCAATAACATAGGCATAAGTGATTTTTTAGAAAATGCAAAAAATGGTAACTTAGCAGATGCTGCAAATAAAGATTCTCCAGCCAAAGCAATTGTAAATTGTGTCAACAAAAATAACTGGCAAAGACTTTCAAAAAATGCCATCCAAACAGTGCTTAAAAAATATTCCCTAAATAAACATATCAACAACATGGAAGAACTGTATGATGACTGCTACAGCGCTAAGCAACAAGAAGAAATTGCTTAATGTTCTTCTCATTGACGACGAAAAAACTATTCTGGATTTAAATTCTTTTTTACTGGAAGAGTATTTCACTGTATTCTCATCAGAAAATCTCACTGCAGCTCAAAAAGTCTTAGAATTACACGAGATCCACATCATCGTTTCTGATCATTTTATCGGCGATGAAAATGGTCTAAAATTCCTTATCAGTCTCAAAAAGTCTTATCCCTCTATTATTAAAATTCTATTCACTTCATGTATCTCACAGGAAGTTATGATTGAATCACACAATTCACAAGAAATATTCAAGTACCTTACCAAACCTTGCTCTAATAAAATGTTTTTGGAGAATATGAAATTAGCAGAAATCGCCTGGCAAGTTCTACAATTTGAAATTCAAATGAAAAATGAGCATCAAGAAATGAAAGACTTAATTGGCGAAACAGATTCAAAAACTTACCAGATACAACAGATTAAAAACGCCTTCTCTAACCTCATTGATTTCACCTCGAAGAACCTTATCTATCTGACTCTTGCAACAATTATCTGTGGACTTGTAACTTTAACAATCCTTTACATCATCAAAAGCCTACTGGGCTTTGATATATTCAAATAAAAGAAGTGATTCTGAACCAATTTTAAAATATACAATTCTGTATATTACACAATCACACCTTAATTAACATTTACCGTTTCAATAAAAAAGCCAACAAGTACAAAAAGACCACATATTATCTTAATGTTCATAACAAAAGATGTCATCGTAATTATTACTTAAGCTACTCATGAGAATGAGTCTAATAAAAGTTTTACACCAAGTCACTTTATATTATTTAAGCTTAATTCCTATGATCAAGCTTACAAAAACATAAAAAAAGCCCGGGGAACACGAACCGGGCTTTTTCCATTTCTGCTGCTACGTCAGATTAATAGGCTCCTCTGCCGGTAAAAACTGCAGGGACCGTGAGAATCAAGAGTTTTATATCTGTTATCAATGATCTATCTTTAATGTATTGAAGATCCATCAAAACCTGTTTCTTAAAGGCTATATCACCTCTTCCGGACACTTGCCAAATACATGTTAAACCAGGTTTCACAAGTAAGCGTTGCTTTTCTAGGTAGTTGTACTGTTCGACTTCTCTTACTAAAGCTGGTCTCGGTCCAACTAAAGATAAATCTCCTGTAAGGACGAGCCAAAGTTGTGGTAGTTCATCAATACTAAATTTTCGAATAAAGCGTCCTATAGGTGTTATTCTTGGATCTTTCTTCATTTTAAAAGTGACACTATCTGAATGATCGTTCGCTTCTTTCAACGTATCTACAAGATGATCTGCATCTTGAACCATCGATCGTATTTTAGGGAATTTGATTATCCGTCCATTTAGACCGACTCGCTCTTGCCAGTAAAGAGCTTTACCTGGCGATGTAAGTCTAACTATAGTGAAAATAACTAATAGAAAAGGAGCAAGCACCGTAAGTGCTACAACAGCTACTGCTATGTCCAGACCACGCTTTGAAACTTCATAAGCTTGAGCCCTACGAAGCAGCTTCCGATGAAGTGGTTGTAGTTGAATCTGAGTAACTTCTAAAGTGTTCATTTTAATCTCCTGATGATTTGAGGAGACTAATTGCAAGTAACGATACAAAGAAATATAAAAAAGCTACATATTATTTACTATGTGATATTTACAAAAAAAAGTACCTGCTTCAATAAAAATACATTCACTATTCTCACACACTATAAAAGTGGAAATACCGCACATAATTCTATGGTGCGTTAAAAACTATGAGTATGCTCAATTGCCTACAAACTTCTTTTTGCCTATTAACTCTTAAATAGCTTGCGATTGATATTATACTTCTTGATTTTATCGTAGAGAGTTTTACGAGGAATTCCTAGGCCTTGATATGTATTTTCAACTCCACCATTGTTTTTCTTAAACTCTTCTTCTATAAGATACTTTTCATAAGCACCAACCATCTCAGGGAGTCGCAAGCCATCTGGTACAGAAAATGAACCGCCCTGACTGTCTATTTCTGCTTCATTGAAATCAATTTCTTCATCAGGCAAAAAGCCTGTGATGACAAAGCGTTCTGCAATGTTTCGCAATTCTCGAACATTTCCTTCCCATTCTCTGACAATCAATTTACTTATGGTGTCTTCTGACACTTCTATAATTTCACGATTGTACTGCGTACAATACTCAAAAACAAAGTGATTAAAGAGTAGAGGAATATCTTCTCTTCTGTTCCGCAGGGCCGGTAGTCTAACAGGAATTACGTTTAATCGATAATATAAATCTTCTCTGAATTGACCGTCTTTAACGAGTTCTTTTAGGTCTACTTGCGATGCCGCAATCAGCCTAATATCGACCTTTGTTAAACTATTCCCTCCCAGCTTTTCCACGGCTCTCTCTTCAAGAACTCTCAAAAGCTTGACCTGCATTGCCATTGGCATTGAGTTCACCTCATCGAGAAACAAGGTTCCTCCATGAGATTGCTCAATCTTCCCCTTACGGGATTTGGCTGCTCCGGTAAAAGCTCCAGCTTCATGCCCGAACAACTCACTATCCATTAAGTTCTCTGGTACCGCACCACAATTGATAGCAGTAAAAACATTGTCAGCTCTATCTGAATTATCGTGAATAAATTTTGCAGTCACTTCTTTACCTGTTCCAGTCTCACCGATAATCATAACACTGGCTTCTGAATTGGCGACATTTTTACAAATCTCTTTAAGCTTTAGCATGGCTGTTGCTTGACCAAGCATGTTGGCCTTTTTAGGACTAGTGACTTTTCGCCTAAGAACTTTATTCTCCAATCTTAGAAAACTCTTCTCCAAAGCTCTTTTCGCAGATTCTATCAAGTAATCTTTAGAAAGAGGCTTTTCCAAAAAATCATAAGCCCCTGCTCTCAAGGCTTTGACGACTGATCCTATATCACCATTGCCAGTTAATACGATAACAGGAATATCCGGATCAATATTCTTTACCCGCTCAATTACTTCAAAACCATTAATTTTTGGCATAGTAAGATCAGTTACGATTATACCTGGCCAATCAGGCTTTAATTGTGAAATCATTTCAATTGGATCATCAAAAAACGTCGCTTTAAAAGGCGTTTTGTGCATGATCAGCTTCATTGCATAGAGAATATTATTGTCATCATCGCAAAAGTATATTTCTTTCTTCATAACTCACTTCTATCGTCCTATTTATGTAATAATACTAGAAATTAATTATGCTCTGCAAACTTTTGTGTGAGATTTTGCACATTATTAACATTTACCATGTTACAAAACCTACACAGAAGGAAGCCTAAATAAACCACAAATACCTTATTGTAAAAACTTTACACATCAAAAAACCCTTCTGGCCTCTTTTTTTCTATGTAAAAAGAGAAAACTTCAAGAGCACACAGATGATCAAGCAAGCTACGTTAATTGCAACGAGTAAGTTATTTGAGAAGGCATTTAGCTTTGTAACAATAATAATTTTAACTCACTTATTTGCACCGAAAGAAATGGGGAGATTCTTTTTCTTCTTTAGTCTAGTCAGTCTATTACTACCGTTTATGGACTTTGGGCTCAAGAAACTTTTTGTAGTCAGAGCCCAAAATTCATCTACAATAAAAAAGAAAACACTCCTCGGTACATTAATTGTACTGAAGTTGATTTGTGGTTTTTTAGTATTAGTGTTTTCTCTACTTCTTGAGTACATTATCCACTTTAATGAGCCGTCGTTTTTAGCCGTTTCCTTGTGCTTCTGTGCAGTATTCATGGAAGAACTAGCACAGCTATTTAGAAGTCATGATCATCTAAAAGAAATTTATAAATTTGAAACCTTGGCTCCCATCTTAAATAAAGCAGGATGCCTACTTTGTATTTATTGTTTTCAGGAAAGCATAAGCAGTATCGAGCAAGCATTACTTATATTTGCCCTCTTCTGTTTATTTGGTGCACTTATATCTCTTTTATCTCTGAGAGATGTAATCCCAATAATCGATTTAAAATATGTAAGTAAAGAATACAAAATAATCTTAAAAGAAGGCTTTCCATACAGTATTACAGGCCTCTTCGTTATGGTATCGTTTTATGTAGACTCTGTGATTCTTGGATATTATTCTTACGAACAAACAGGAACATATAATGCAGCCTTCAGAATAATCATAGTTTTTGGTTTTCTCAGCGCAGGCTTAAGTCATGTCTTGTTCGCAAAGTTTAGTAAAAACAAAGCAAATATTGCCGCCACTTTAAATAATGTCATTCCACTCATTACTACAATCTTCATTTCAATAGCCATAGGAGTTGCAGCTTTAAGTTATGGTTTAGTTGATTTGATTTACAACGATGACTATCAACAAGCTGCAAGTATTATGCTGCTTCTCTCTCCTTTTATTTTCCTATCAGCTTTCAGTAATATTTTTGCTCACAGTCTGGAAGCAGCCGGGCGCCAAAAAGAGGTTATGAAGTTCAATGCATGGACTTCTAGTTTCAATTTGATCGCCAATCTGCTTCTTATCCCAATTTGGGGAATGTATGCCGCTGCACTAACAACAGTTTGCACTGAGTTTCTAAATACATATCTAAGTTATAGATGCCTTAAAGGGAGCCAAACTGAAGTCACGCTCAAACCTTCGGCTTTTACATGTTTTTTTATTATGGCCATGCTGACTACAGGTTACTTGGCAGCACAAGTCGATGTTCTTCTCGGAGCATTCTGTGGAGCTACAATTTTCATCCCATTGCTCATTACCCAATACCGCTTAATAAATGAACACACTGAGGAGACCCAAAAATGCGTATCTTAATGGTCAACAAATTCTTATACCCAAGAGCAGGAGCGGAAACCTATATGCTAAGGCTTTCCGAAACTCTAATTAATGCTGGTCATGAAATAGCATTTTTCGGTATGGATCACCCTCTGAAGACAGATATTGCCAAGACCTACACTGTTAAACAGTTGGAATTCGGCAAACATCTTGGAAAATGGGCCAAACTTGGACAATTGACTAAAGCAGCTTATCAAGCTTTAAAAATCAAAAAAATCTTCAAGCAATCCTGTAAAGATTTTAGGCCCGATCTAATCCATGCTCACAATGTTTACAATCAACTTCCACCAGACCTATTTAAAGATGCATACGTACCGGTGATTATGACTGCCCATGACTATAAAGCTGTCTGTCCAAGTTATAATCTGTTTACTAATGATGCGAACTGTTACAAATGCCAGAAAGGTTCATTTATCCCATGTATTACAAATAAATGTGTTCAAAATAATTTACTGGCAAGTTCTATTTCAGCCATCAGTTCAACTTACCACAAATGGCGCAAAACTTACATAGATCACATAGACTCTTACATCGCTCCAAGTCGTTTCATGAAAGAACAATTGATTGCAGGAGCTATACCTGACGAAAAAGTGAAAGTCATAAACAATTTCACTGAAACAGAAACCAAAACTTTTAAAGCTGGTGAAGAAGGCCTGCTTTACGCAGGAAGGATCTGCAGAGAGAAAGGCCTGCACACACTACTGGAAGCTTACCGTCAGTTACCTGGGAAACGCCCAAAGTTAACTATTTGTGGAACAGGCCCTCTGAAGCCAGAACTGGAAGCTATGACCGAAAGAGAAAGTCTTGACGTTACTTGGACTGGCTATGTTAATCCTGCAAGAATTATCCAAGAAATGAAAAAAGCGAAAGCTGTCATTGTTCCTTCTGTCTGGAATGAGAATTGTTCAATGACCATTATGGAAAGCCTGGCAAATGGCAGACCTGTTATTGCTAGTAATGCCGGAGGTAATCCTGAACTTATTAATCATGGCTTTAACGGCTTAGTCTTTAAAGCTGGAGATGTCGAGGACTTAACTCAAAAACTTAAAATGTTTGAGCTATTGGATATAAAAAAGCTATCAGACAATGCAGCTCTTAGTGGCAAAAGCTATTTTAGTTCAGATAACCACTTAAAACAAATCCTGCATCACTACGATAAAACTCTTACCAATGCGGCTCACCAAACTGCCCTTGTAAGTGACATCAAAATTATAACTCAGGAGAACTAAAATGAAAATCCTATTTTTTGTCAACATTCTTCGAGAAGGCGCAGGAATGATTAATCGTGAAATTTCTTATGCAGAGGAACTTGTTCAGAGAAAACACGAAGTCAGAATACTATCTTACTTTAAAGCTACAGCTACTATTGACCCCATAGTTAAAGTTAACTGTATCTATCCGACCAAATACATCGGTATGCTCTATGATCATTTTCTTAGTAAGCCTTATGCTTTTTTCAAAATCCTTTTGCATCTTATAATATTTAAACCGGATGTTGTCATGGTTGATTTACCTGGAGAGGCACGTTGGGCTCTTAGATTTAGAAGTTTATTTAAGTATAAAATCATCTTCACCTATCATGGTGTTGCAAACCCCAGGTTTTATAAAGGTGAAGATGCCCAAAAACTGGTAAAGCTTAGAAACTTTGTACATGAAATGCTCAAAAAAGTAGATCAGGTACTAGTGGTTAGCGACTTCTTACAGGACGAAGTTAAGCAACTTGGGATTACAGCCCACACAGTTCACAATGGTTTTAACCAAGCCTTATTCAACAAACAAAACAGACCCCAAAAAGACAGAAATAAAATCGTTTTCATAGGACGTTTTACAGAATATAAAGGCGCATTAAATGTCGTTAAAGCATTTGCCAGAGTCAGTCGCCTTAATCCACTCGCCACACTGGAAATGTACGGCTACTTCGAAAGCCCTGAATACCTAAAAGCCATAAGAGATTACATCCAAAACTACAACCTTGGTAAAGTCATCACAATAGATGGTCCACTACCGGCTAACTACGCAGCGGCTAAGATGAAAGAGTGCGGCATCTTCATCAATGGCTCAATCGATGAGACATTTTGCATGCCACTCCTGGAAGCGCAAGCTTGCGGTACTCCTTGTGTTGCATTCGCTGCTGGTGGTATTCCCGAAGTCGTCCAAGATGGCAACACTGGCCTACTGGCATTGCCAAACGATGTTGAAGATATGGCTAAAAAAATCAGTATCTTGCTAAAGAACGACAAGCTGTACCTTCAAATGAAAATCAACACACACTTTCACGCCAGAAACTTTAACTACAAAGTTCTGGTAACCCTATTAGAAAGTAAAATCAAAGAAGTTTGCACAACTGAAGAGGCTGCATAATGAAAATCGCAATGATAGGCTTAAGAGGACTGGGCGATGGACTTGGAGGCATAGAAAAGGCTGTCCGAGAAATCGCTACTCGCATAGCAAATGATGGTCACAGTGTAACATGTTACTGTAAAGATAAGTACTCGCAGGATTCTACTTATGAAAATGTAAAGTTACTAAATATCCCAACTAGAACTGGAAAATATCTTGAAACTCTTATCTATACAATACGTGCTATATTTCACGCCAGTCGCCAGGATTATGATATCATCCATATTCATGCTTTAGCCTCTTCCTGTCTGGCCTGGATTCCAAAATGCATTTACAAAAAAAATGTAATTATCACAGTGCACGGTCTGGACTGGCAACGCGCAAAGTGGGGCTTTTTTGCTACCCAAATCCTTAAATTTGGAGAATGGGCATCTGTAAAATTTGCCACAACCACGCTGTGTGTTTCAAAATCATTAACAATGTATTATAAAATGCGTTATGTTGGCAGCAACATTTACTACATTCCTAACGGCTGTGACTTAAACGATTCAGACTGGGAACCTGTTCAAGAATTTAAAAGTAAAGATTACTACTTATACTTGGGCCGCCTCGTTCCAGAAAAAGGTATACATAGATTAATTGAAGCTTATAATAGCATTAACACAAAAAAGAAGTTAGTTATTGCCGGGCCCGATTCAGATCCAGGATATGCTCATACACTTAGAGAACTGGCAAGTGGAAACGAAAATATAATTTTCACTGGTCCAGTATATGATGAATATAAAGTAGATTATTGGCCAATGCCTTCATGTTTATACTACCAAGCGATATTGAAGGCCTCCCTATAGCTGCTTTAGAAGCGGCATCTTATGGAGTATGTACTGCTCTGAGTAGAATTCCAACATGCGATGAAATCGTCTATAACAAAACACTACCATGTGGGTTTCAGTTTGATCCACGCTCTGTTACAGAGTTGAAAACTATCTTAAATATAGCAGATAAAGCTGATATCCTCGTTGATAAACTTGGTCAAAAGCTAAGAACACAAGTAAGGCAGGATTACAACTGGGATGTGATTTCCCGCCAAAGTATCAATGCTTATGAGTGTACTTTAAAAGTAATCGCCTGTTAATTTCCCAAAAACCGCACAGTTTTGGTCTCTTCCTCTCAACCATGTGCGGTTTTTTGCACACCTACGCCAAAATGGAACAGGAAAACTATATACATCCTATTAATTACAATAAACTTACATAAATAAAGCCTTTCAGAGAATACATCTTGCAAATAGTGCGTAAACTCTAGAGGCCCTATGAAAAATTTTTTTTTAATAACGTTACTTTTTAGCATATCAGTCTATGGGGACAGGGAAATCCCTATGCTTGAGAATACACGTGCCAGTTTTGATTTAACTTCTAGAGCCAGCTATTTCGAAAGAGAAGATGAAGTCACGTTTCAACATTTTGTAGGTATGGAAATCTTCAAAGTATTTCATTCGGGTAATCAAGATATTGGTCAACTATTAGTCCAACCTTTCATTCACAGAATAGACAATGGTGTCAGAACTCCCGGCTACTACGATGATAATCACGATACTGAATTTATCTGGCGTACAGTTACCTTCACTTATACTGGACTTGGTTATCACATGCCATGGATCAAGATAGGTCACTTTGAAGTTCCATTCGGCGTTGAATACACCAAGAATACTTTTGGCAACTTACACCAATACGGTCAAACCAGAAAGCTAGGCCTAAAAATGGATTGGGGGCTGGCAATTGGTCAAGAGTTGACTTACTGGCAATATGAGCTTTCTACAACACGAGGCTCTGGCTTAAAATATAGAGACAAAGACAACCCTTCCGCATATTCAGGGCGCATATCAACACTAAACAATGAAGATTGGGTCGCAGGGCTGTCTTTTTTTGCAGGCGATATTTTAAAAAATAAAGAAACATTCAAAAGGCAGTTAATTTCTTTAGACATAGAATATGCTTTCGAACAGTTCAGTCTCATTACGGAAGTGTATTCCGGAGAGCATGAAAAAGACAATATCTATGGTGGTCTCTTGGAAATAAACTGGCGCTCTAAAGATGAACAGGCTGAAATTTATACACAATTCCAACATCAAGACATTCAAAGACAAAATGACTATTCAGCAATTAGTATTGGCACAAAATCAAGAATCTCCTGTGAATTAGAACTAAGTTTACAAATGACCTTTGAAATAGATAGAGCTCCGGAAGAGACTCGCTCCAGTATTTTTGAATTTCAAATGCGCTACTTATTTTAGGAGTCTTTATGAAACATATATGCATACTGATTATCATGCTGAATTACTTAAATCTAAGCGGCCAAGGCTTCTGTTCTTTGAGAAACCCTCAAGCGAAAATAAAAGCCCTCTACCCAAACTGTCAAAACTTTAAAACTATCGTCAGCTCTATAGATGAAACAACTAGGAAAGAACTTAATCAGTTACTTCCCTTCCCTCTGCATTACTATGAAATAGGTAGACATGATTTATACTTGATCAACAAAGATGAAGAAATCGAGGGGCTTATCCATTCAAGGTCTGAGCAAAGTAAGTGGGGACTCATTGAAATTGTCTGGTCGCTTGGGCTTGATTTAACTGTTAAAGATTTTGCTTTTCAAAGATGCCGAACAAGTGCCAAGAGCCAAATTCTAAAACCACAAATAAAGCAATTCTTCATAGGTAAAAACTTTTATAAATTATTATCAAAAAAGCCATCATCTCAAATACATTCTAGTGATAAAAATGTTCAGGAACTTATTGAAATACTTTATAAATCATCACTTAAAACTATTGCCCTGACAGACATTGCCTGGAACAATAAACTTAAAGAGTATCGACTCCCAAAGTCTTTTATTGAAAATAAAGAGACTAAGAGAATAACAGACTCGACCCTATTTTACATGAATCAACAAGATCAAACATACTTCAAACTTACAACTGACAAACTACCAGAGTACGAGTTCTGTGGCACACTGGTTAATGGTAATCTAACAAAACTATATATACCGCTATCCTCAAAAATAGATCTTCATACTATAGAAAACATCAAAATAACAGTAACAAACGAACTAGGGCATCTAAAATGAAAATATCTCACTACACAAGTCTTATGATCCTGGCATGTATGTTTATGGGCCTTTTTACATCAGCTATTATTTATTATCAAGGAAATCAAATAGACACAAAGCAAAGCAAGCTTTACAGCCTAACTGTCAAGAAAACAGAAACTAAAAACCTGCAAACTATGCTAACCCAATGGCTGACAACTTTAGACCTCTTCCTGGTCAATCGTCAAACCTACCTCTACAAAGGACTAAAACAAGAAGCTGAAACTATTTCAACACTGGCTTCTATAACAAATGAGGGTGGCACTAAAGCATTGACACAGGCAATTAGTAATGTCCTGGCTTATTGCGATACAATAGAATTAGCGAATGACATTCATGACGATAAAAAATGGCAAGAAGCTACAACTTTTTCAGATGTACAAACTGAAAATTTGGATATTCCCTTAAATGAATTGCAAAAGAATTATGATAAAGAAATAACTCTTCTAAGCAATGAAATAGAAACTCAGAAAAATACACAAAAGTCATCTACATACCTGATGCTTGCTTTCATAGGTATGTTTACTTTCGTCATATTGCGTTGGTCTTGTAGAAATATCGTACGTCCAATTCAGGATTTGACTACATTAACTCAAAAAGTAGACCTTGACGATAATGATTTTAAAATCAAAGGGCCTAAAGAAATTTCTACTTTATCTCAACAGATGGGTAACTTTATACTTGCTTTGCTAAGAGCCAAAGAATTAGCCTTATCAGAAAGTGAAAAAAGTAAATTTGCGAACCTTCGATTTAAAAATATTATGGAGACTGCTGGCGACGCCATCATATGTACAAACGCCGATGGCTATATCCTTGAAATGAATCAATCATTTAAGTCTTTGACTAACTTAAAAGTTAAAGAAAATCAAATCTATAAACTAACGGATTTCATCACTGACTTTGAACTTAACACCTTTGAAGATGATAACATCTGCAAGCTTATAAGTATAACGGAAGCTACCATATACGACACACACAATCACCAGATACCTGTAGAGATTTCAACCAGCTCTTTTCAATCAACCAGCAAACGCCTTTACACCATCATTATCAGAGACATTAGCGATCGCGCCGAACTGACTGAAAAACTGTTACAGGCACAAAAATTGGAATCTATTGGTCTTTTAGCAGCGGGAATCGCCCATGAAATCAATACTCCGGCCCAGTATATAATGGACTACAATCGCTTTATAAAGGAAGGTTTCGAAAACATCGGAGAGTTTCTCAAAAAAGTTCATCAACAAGATATAAAAGAACTGGAAGAAATAGCCAAAGAAATGGGACTCGACTTTTATGAAGATGAAATTCCCAATGCCATAAACGGCAGTCTTTACGGTTTGGAACAGATAAGTCGTATAGTCAAATCCGTAAAAGGCTTTACTCACCCAGAACAGTGCGATAAAACTTACTTCAACATCAATCAAATAATTGAAGACTCAGTAAATGTTTCCCGTAACGAATGGAAATACGACACGGAGATAAATCTTGCTCTAGATGAACACTTGCCTAACATCAAATGCTTTCCTGTTCGGCTCAATCAAGTTTTCCTGAATTTGATTATAAATGCCGCTCAGGCGATTCAAGAAAAGAAGAAGTTTTCTGAACAAGGTTCAAAGGGTGCTATAAATATATCAACAATGGAAATGGATAGTGAGATCATCGTAACCGTGAGTGATACTGGCAATGGCATACCTGAGGATATCGAAAATAAAATATTTGATCCATTCTTTACCACCAAAGAAGTTGGAGTCGGTACTGGTCAAGGATTAGCTCTTGCTTATGACTTTATCGTAAACAAGCATAATGGTAACATCAAAGTCAATTCAATCGTTGGCGAAGGAACTGAATTTATAATAATCCTTCCTATTGAAGAAAGCATGGCGAAAGCCAGCTAATACAAAAAACTTAAAACAAGCTTTAAGAGAGGTTACATGCCTCTCTTTTTTTATGTCTATATCCACACATAAACCAAATACAAAAACCACACACACTCACCGCAAAAACGCCACCCTAATAATACGTAAGTCACTAATAACAAGACTGATAAAACCCACAAGACCTCCAGAGATACACTTCATGCTAATTCCCCTGAAAAAGGAGAATATATGAAGTTTCTATACATAATAATCCCCTCTTTCACTGCATACATCCTTCACTTGGCATATGTAGAAATAAAAACTATTCAACAAGTATCTGAGCGTTTGAACGAATTTAAAAATATAAAGATAACGACTAAAGAAGAAAGGCTTGCTAAGCACCTTTTAAAGAAAATACACCAAAACAAAGAATTTTCTCAAATAAACAAATTAACGACAAAATAAACAATAGGTATATAGGTATAATTATGAAAATTATCATCATTTTGGCAGCAGTATTGACAATGGCCTTGCTTAATTTTCTTTTTCCAGAAGTTGATTTTAAAGAACAATCTTTCGAAGCCACTCCGCTAGCCTTGAGTCCAAATACTAAAACCAAGTTTTCTGAGCCAAAACTTGTCGCCAAGTATGATCATACGGAAGCAAACCGCCCAGATAAATCAATTCCTAATAAAGCTCCTAAAAATACAAAAGTCACAAATATTGAAGATAAAACTTCAAGACTTGAAGCCAACCAGCAAGAAGAAAAAAATCAATTCCTGGATCAACTACCCGAAACGCCCAGGTATCCATTCAATCGAGAACGACAAACACATGTGAATCCGGCCTACACCCAGCAAGTAACTCTACGCATTTTAAAAGCTCAAAATAAACAGCGTCTACACTACAGAAATCGAGCACAATCTGGTGTTATAACCGAAAACTCAATTCAAGAAAGCGAAGTTAATGATATTTCAAGTGATACAATCGTACCTGAATCCACCAATTCTATATACAGTGCAGATTTGAAATCAACCAGCTCAGATAATCTCGAAGTTTTCGGTATGGAACCCAGCACAGAAGTTGCCCAACAGATCCCTACCGAAACAGTACTCAACACAGTAAAAGATAGTAATTTTGACTTCTCACCACTCCAGCAAACGAGCATAAACTACACTCCACTGACCACTAATGGTGAAATTATACCATGGGCAAAATTTATCATCACTGACCAGCAGGAGAACGTTATTTTAGAATCCTTTACAAATGCTGACGGGAGCATTATCACGAATTTACCAAAATTACAAGGCACTACCCTGTATCTGAAAGTTTTAGCAAAAGGCTTTGTTGAAGAAAAAATTCAATTGTAATCAAAAGCGAAACATAAAAGGAGAAGAAAAATGAGACTATGGAGCATACTCGTCACCAGCCTGTTAGCTGTGACTACCCATGCAGGCTGGAACTCAAAAGGAGTACCAGATAATCTGGTAGAGGATACCGAAGTATCCACTGCACTTCTGAGAGATATAGATAGGGTTTTGCCTGAAAGAGGTACTCCTGTACCAGTCGCAAGCCCAGAGTTTTTCTCAGGTGAATACAGCAGTAACATATATCTTTCAGAAGAAGCGAATGTTTATGTAACTTTCGTTCATGAAGGCGCCGGATATAGAAACTCCTTCGGCTACTTCACTTACACAGCGGATACGGTTCCTGCAACACCGGAAGATGTTGTTCTTCACTCAGTATTCCCAAACTCTTCTTATAAAGGTAGTGGAGGCGGACTTGAAACCGGTAACACAGTAAGAATTGGTCCTTTTCCGGCAGGCACGTATGTTGGCTTCTGGGTAAAAGCAAATGCTTGGAACCGTTGGACACACACTGTAGGAGATGGATACTGGACTCACTTTACCCTTCCACACCTAAATACCGAACAGGATGAAACTAAGAAACAACATGTTGCTATGTTTTGGCATGAAGAAACTGAAAAATTAATCATGGGTTTTGAAGATATCCATCGAGAAAGTGGCAGTTGTGACCAAGATTTCAATGATCTGATTTTCTTTGCAAGAACTGATCCAGTTGAGGCAATGGATCTAAGTAACTTTGTAACGATTGATGCAGATTTAGATAGCGACAATGATGGAATTCCTGATAACTCGGATGTTTACCCTGATGATCCAGAACGCGCTTCTACAGCTTATTTCCCATCACAAAATCAGCATAACATCTTGGCATTTGAAGATAACTTCCCAAGCAAAGATGATTATGACTTTAACGACCTAGTGATCACCTATAAATCTCAGGAAATCCGAAATGCAGATAACAACCTTAAAGAACTTATAATGAATATGAAGGTAAAAGCTATGGGAGCCATGTTTCATAATGGCTTTGCTATACAGTTTCCCTTCACACCAGATACCATTGAAAGTGCCAGCTTACTCATAAATGGAGTCCCGTCTGAATTTTTCCCGATTGAGCATGGACACGAAAATGAAACAGTTATTAACATCATGTTTGCGGTGCCACAACACATAGATGGTCAAGTTTTCCCAAATACTCTTGAAGGTACACAAGAAAAACGTGGTGATCGCTTTGA
>JAKVBD010000081.1 GCA_022446985.1 Lentisphaerales bacterium | reverse complement strand
GTGCATCTGCAGGAGGTAATCGAGGTGGTGGTGGCTACGTCGGTGGTGTCAATCGCGGTGGCGGAGGCTACGGCGGTGGTAATCGCGGTGGCGGCGGATACGGTGGCGATAGAAGCTTCTAATTCGATCCTTATCTGATTTTCTAAAGGCTGACTCGTAAGAGTCGGCCTTTTTTGTGCTTTGCTAACTTGCTTGTCCGTCTTTCATTTTAGTAAGAAAAGCAAAGATACGAGTGAGGCAATATGCTGGTAGGAGAAAGATCACAGCGAGTCTCGATAGTAGAAAAAACAGGAAGTAAAGTATATCTAGGTAGGGGGTATGTTCTCCTGGTGAGAGCAGGGTAAAAACGGCTTTGTTATCAAACATAGAAGAGGGAGACAATAGCACAAATATAAGCAGTGAAATGATGGCTATGGGTTCAATAAACTTTTTCATTTTACTTTATCCCAATCAGACTTTTTGAGACAAGTCAGCATACCAAAAATCACACCATCACCAATAGGCCCACCAGTTGCCCAGTTAAAACGTTCGTTCTTTTCGATCGGTGCACCACCGGCAAAACAAGTTGCAAATATGGCATCAAATGTATCTCTATCTTCAAAAATTCTCGAAAGACCCAGCATAAAACCCATGGGTGATAAACTATAGCCAAATATGATTGGACCAGAGTCAATATCGCCTTTCCCTGATGGATTTTCTTGAGTGTATTCACGAACGAAGCCAAAGCCCAAAGCGTTTTCAAAGAATTCATTTTTAGAATTTTCATATAATTCTCTGGCAAATTCAAAATCAGCAAAGCTGAGGAAGTAAACTCCCAAAAAAGTTCCGGAAGCTCTCGGGTAATCTACCATAATACTGTCTTGCCAGTCTAAGGATTGAATAAGTGTTCCGGTCTTTGGATCCATACAAAGCTTTTTGCAGACTTTAATCCAGTCTTGAATGATTGGATTTGGAGCTTTTCCTGTTGCGTTGTCGTAAACAGCGATTGAGGCAATAGCTGCACAATTATCAACAGAGTAGACCTCTTTAGGGTAAGACAGCAAAAGCTTGGTTGGAGATATTTTATAACGCTTGATCAAATAGTTAGTAATCGTTGCATTAAGTTTAATTAAATCATCTTTGGGTTCATTTTTTTGAATTAAATGATAAAGACTCAAGGCAAGATTATAATATCCTAAAAAGGCCACATGATCAGACCTTTTAAATGCAAAGGGGCTTTCTCCCCAGGCTTCAATGTCAAATTTTTGGACTGCTTCAGTCCGTATTTCTAAAAGAGACTCATGAATCTTAGGGAGATAACTTGTTTTTAATTCGGGAAATTGTAATACCTGTTGGCAATAGCCAATTGCAGTCATGAGGTAGGTGCCGAATAGCCACTCACCATCGAAACGATCACTGCCGGTGACAAAGTTTTCGCGACCCATTTTTTTATCTACCCAGTAGTCCATCCCTTTACTCATGGCTTGATAAGTGAGTAAATCTGTTTGATAAAATTGATCAGATTTTCTTGAAGCGATGGGAGCCGAAATAAATGAAATACTTATGGGTAGGATTATGAAAAAGGCGGCTGACAAGATTAGTGGTCTTTTCAATTTTAAAAGAAAAGGAATCATCATTTCCTGTAAGCTTTATTGAATTCATTTTTCCAGGAATTAAATGCTGGGCGATGGTTACCTTTTTCATCAACCAGGCCGGTATCTTTAATGACCATAGCTGACTCTTTAATTCCTGGAGGTAAGGTCGCAACCAGTGCATCACAATCTCTATAAGCCCAGTAACTGATGTAGAGGTAACGTTTCTTTTTGGCATTTTTAAATAAAGTATTGATATAGCTTTTTTGAATTTCCTGGTTGCTCACCAAAGTGATGTCTTTCAACTGGACCGACTGAGCAATTTGTGCCGTTTCTGCAATTGCGATGGGCTTGCGAATATTTTTGTGAAGGAAATCGAAAGCCGCTTGGATCTCTTTGGGGCTGGAGTAGGCCGACATAAACGGGTGGAAAGTGATAGGAACAAAATCAAAGTGTCGACTGAAATTGATGATATCGCGCTTGTGCTTAGTCTCTTTGAGCGGTTTGTCCGGGTTGATCAATTTATTGAGATTAATAGATTCACCAAAAAGAATGTTCCGGTGGCGTGACTTCAGTTTTGTGATCACTGCTTTAGAAAATTTTTCATAGGCTTTCCAGGCATTTGGATTGTTGAGGTAGAGTTCATTGCTCTTCATGCCGGTGAGAACATAGTCCGGACGGAAAACTTCGATCATTTTTTCACAATACTTTATGTATGCGTCAACTATAACTGTACTGCTATATGTTTCTTGTGGGAGACTGCCATCGACGTCATTTAGGAGACCATCAAAACTGTCTTTTACAGCAGTAAGGCATAATTGCAGTTTATGATCCGGTAGGCGGTGTATAGCGACATCATAAATCTTTTTCTGAAATTCTGCTGGAAGAGGCTGGTTATCAATTAAACTTCTCCAGGGAATAACTTCATCAAACTTTATGGTGTACATGTCTCCTTCTTCTTTGAGAAACTTCACCGTATTCATAATAGCTTCACCAGTCGGAGCATACAGCCAGGTAGAGAAGCCCATTTTATAAGGGCGGGTTTCAGCTGCATGACTGAATGAACTGAGAAAGAGAAATAAGATAATTAGCTGTCGCATAGGCCCTGCTTTTAAAAGTTTATACGCATTACATGAAATCTATTTTATAAAATTTAAGTCAAATTGCGAATCGTCGGCCCCAAAATGGTCTTACTTCTTTGGCAATTCCTTAAGAGTAATCGGTGTAAAGTGTGCTGTGTACAGGTACTCAGTCATTAATCAGTAAATTACTGGACTCGCTGAAATCTTTGCGGCATATTTAGGTTGTTATACTGAGCTGCTTATCTGAGAGCTGTAAGCTGATTTATTGATTTCTATCCCAGTGCTTTGCCTGAGACACCTGGGCCTGCCTGTGTAGACTTAAATTGCCATCGACGAAAACGGCATTCATGGTCAGGTTTCCATGTAGATTAAGCTTACCATGGTGAGAAGTATTTGTAATTGTTAAGTAACGACCAATAGAAGTATGCGTATGTCCAATAGTTCTCTGGTTATTGGTCTCCGATATAACATCTACTTCAGTGAACATGTACATTTGCGATGGAGTGTTGACTGAAATTATCTTCACCGGTTGATCATTGGCAGCTTGAGCGGCAAGCCTCAACCAAGTAAGACCATAATTATTTGGCCCTGACCAGGATCCCTGACCATTATTCAAAACATAGTTTCGACGCACGCTTCTCGCGCTGTATTGCGATAGCTAAGAAGGGCAAAGGTAGAGTTGGTGCCTTAATTTGTTAGTATGATTATTTTCAAATTGATGGCTTTGAATTTCTGCACTCGTAAGTTCTCTACCATCATATGCTGAAATAAGATCATCATAAGGGCGGGTATTTCTCAAGCCTATGGGAAATTTTTAATCGTTTTCCTTGAGGAAAAGATTCATCCCTATTGAAACCTATCTCATATTACCGGCACATACAGCCCGCTTAGTAGTTTCACGGATCTTGTTTAACGATGGCAGAAGTAATGTGATCAAAACTCCAAGAATTGAGATAATAATGAGTAGCTCAAGTAAAGTAAAGTTTCTTGTTTTCATTACTTGCTCCAAATGGATTTCAATTCGTTAACAAGCAGGTTCTCAAGTTGCTGATTTGTTTGGTGCTTGATCTGAATTGACCGGTTATCAAATTTCGGAACAACTAGAAAACTGCCAGCAGTTTGTCCGTTATTAACAAAAATTTCCAGTGAAGCTCGATCCACCAAAATACGAAGAGTCATTTTGCCATTCATCATAGGAGCAGGAATAACGCTTTTTTCCGGAACCTGACCATTTTTGAAAACAGGCAGTCGCTTCTTCCGTTGCTCATTAGCAGAAGCGCGTGCCGCCTATAAACCCTTTGCCCATTGTGAATTGACAAACTCCAACTGATTTTTCGATTTACTGTATTTGGTGGGAAGACCTCTTACAGACAGAGTTAAGTCTCCCTCCGGTATAAATGAAACAGTCATATCGATTAGTTCAGGTGTTAATTGAGAAAGCTTTGAGTTAGCTTCTTCAGCCGTCAGGTTTTTGAAGTTATGAGTTTTAGCATACAGGGTTTCTATTTCTGCTACAGGGTTTCCAAACATGCGAATCCCCTCCGGAGTCGTACGTAGAGTAATCTCAGCTGGGATCGACATTTGTTGAGCGAAGGGCATGTTTGCTTCTAAGAATGGATGGTAGAAATTTTTACTTTGTAACCAGCCTATATGCACGACGCGATTTTTCGGCGCCTGATTAAAAGTCTGAGCCGCATAGTAGCTGTCGCCAAAGTCAAATTTCAGACTCTTGCCATGTGAGTCTTTATCTCCAAAGCCTTTCCAGGATTTGCCATCGAAATTACCGACTTCATATCTGGTATTGGCATCGGCAATGACCCATTTCATATTATTTTTGTTCGCCATTAACAGGTAGTACGTACATGTCGATAGACTCTGCAGCTTTGGCTGGTATATCGAAGGCAATGTCCCATGATTTTAAGTTTGTAGATTTCCATAATCTGACGGCATGCTCTTTGCCGCCAATCATCATAATCATGAAGTAGCACTTTTCTGGAGTACAGTAAAAAAGGCGAGGATCTCATTGGCCGCGTGCATAACCTTCCTGGAAAGGAATTACCGGTTTACCATCATTTATTAATGACCAGCTTCTGCCTTTATCGGTACTGTAGGCAGCACCTTGAAGCCTTTTGCGTTAGTGGCAGTGTATTGTCCATAAAATGTCTTAACATCACCTTTTTGAAAGCCCAGTGAGTTGTGTTCGTCAACGACCGCAGAACCCGACCAGATAGAATGAACTCCAGGTTCACCGAAGACATTTGGATACGGGATAATGGCATATGGATACTGCTGCCAATGCATGAGATCTGTACTTTTGGCATTTCCCCAAGCTTTAATACCTGTGTCATTTTTAGTTGGATTATGCTGAAAGTACATGTGCCATTCGCCATCGTAGTAAACCATGTCATTTGGATCATTCAGCCAATTTTTTTGTGATGTAAAGTGAAATTGTGGACGAAGTTTTTGATCGTGGCCGATGTCACTGTAATTAGAGAAAGTTCTGTATATTTTTTCAGTATAGGTATCTTCTTCAGTCGATAATAAATGGCAAGTCAGCATTAAAGAAATGACTATTGATAATGTAAAATTCATGTTTCTTTTCATTCGATTTTTCTCACTCTGTTGACTATTTCGAAAATCTGTTTCATTCAAAAATAATCTTTTAATGTTTTATCTTATTTGTTTGACTCTCTCGGTCTCAATAGGAAATCATTCTTTAAACATAAAGGAAAATATGAAATATCTGGTCATACTCGTGTGCGTTCTATTAGTGGGTTGCACTTCATCGGAATCTCCGATTAAGTATTCATCGATTGAGGAGTGGACTACTGAAAATGGTGGTAAATGGACTGTTGAAAATGGCGTACTTTGTGGTGAAAATAAGTTTAAATCGACTCTTAGTGCGACTACAAGTGAAAACGCGATTGGTATGGATTCAAAAGGGAGTGCGTTAAGAATAGAGTACTTTCATATGACAGTTAATAAATTAATAGATACTGATGCTGAAACGCGCATTGCCCGGCACGAGAATAAGGCAAATGTATTAAACCTTGACGGTCGTGGCAAAGCTAAAACAGCTTGCGTTTTGCTGGGGACAAATACAGCCGCCCATACACTTTGGGATGTAACCCATTAAAAACCTTTTGAAAAAGCATATTAATATACAAACCTGTATGACTTAATTCTTTAAATTCCTATGATGTACTGTTACGTACAGACACTTTTTGTCGTAAGCATGTAAAAAAAGACAAATTGTATGATTTTTGCGTAAGATTTCTGTAGAAGTTTCTATGATCTACAAAAAAGATCTGACAAATTATAATAAACTCGACTCAGACAAAGTATATTATACTTACAGATAAAAAAGTGTTAAGTGTTATGTGTTTAAATAAATTTTTATGTATTCTCCTATGTCTATTTTTTTGCTCAGTAAATGCGGAAGAAAAGACCATTAAGATTGATGAAAAGTACCGTCAATTCTTTGACTCTTATTGCATAGATTGTCACAATGCCAAAAAGAAAAAAGGCAAAGTGCGGCTGGATGCGGAAGGCTTTCCATTTGAAATAAAGACAGTAAAAGATGCTGATAGCTGGCAGCATATTTTAGATGCCATACAGTCTTCTGAAATGCCTCCTGAAGATGATCCACAGCCAACTAAAGAAGACAAACTGGAATTTCTCGGTATGCTTTCCGGTAAACTTGTTGAGGCTCGCAAGGCTCTGAGTGATGCTGGTGGCAAAATGACTATGCGCCGTCTGAATCGCCGTGAGTATGAGAACACTATGAAAGAATTTTTGGGAGTACCTGTCGACGGCAGCAATCTACCCAGTGATCATTCTGCAGGAAGTTTCGATACAGATGGTGGAGCTCTTTTCATGTCTCCCGACCAGATAGAACAGTACCTGAAAATTGCCCGCAATGGGGTCAAGCGTGCCTTGCATGTCGATAGACTTAAAGAACCACTTGTTGAGCGTTATCAGCCTGAGACTAGCATCAACAAATTTATCCAGAAGAAAAGAGATCGCTATCTGAGCCACTACGAAGATTCACAAAGGTTCCGAGAAGCTCAGAAACGGGGTGAAAATGCAGATGCCAAGAAGTTTAATCTTATAGATGCCCGAGATGCAGATATAGCTGAATCTTTCTACAAGCGCTTTTTTAAAACCTATGATAATTACGTAAATCACCCACTTTCAAAGACTGGTTCGTTGTTATCTTTATGGCACCCATACCCAAGTCTGAAGTTTACGATTGGCAACTATAAAAGGCAAATCACAGTGCCGGCTAAGAAAGCTGGTGGTAAACCCCAGAAGAAAAATGCGAATGGCTGGTTTCCTGAAGGACTTTACAAAATCCGTATTAGAGTTTCACAGACAAACGAAGCACAACCAGAACGCTGTTTTATGGATCTGGGGGTGATTGGTAAAGAAAATGACTTCAAACGTCTTAAAACCTTCCACATTACGGCTAAGCAGGATTCTCCTCAAATTGTCGAAGCTTATGTAGAGCTCTCTACCAATAGAAGGTTTGCTCTGAAGGAAAAGTCAAATGATGCAACGGCAAGATTTAAGTACTCGGCAAGCAACAGAAAATACAAAGCCGGTCCAGCGCAGGCAATCTGGGTCGATTGGATTGAGTGGGAAGGGCCGCTAAAGATAGAAAAACCGGTTCACATTGCCAATGTTCTGCAAAAGATAAATAAGAGCTCAACAGGTGAAGTCGTTAAAGGTGTCCTTAAAAAATTTGCGACAGTTGCTTTCCGTGGAGAGGCCATTTCACCGGATTACCTCGATAAATTGGTAGCGATTTACAAGCTTGAAAAAGCCAACGGCAAGAAACCTCAAGAGGCGATACACGAGCCATTAGCGATCATTTTAGCTTCGCCAAGTTTTCTCTATATTACTGAGCCTTCAGGCACTCTAAAAGCCAAGAAGCTTACGCAGTCTGAACTCGCCAATCGTCTGGCTTATTTCCTTTGGAGTTCTGCTCCAGATAAGAAATTACTCGCTGCGGCTAAAAACTATGAGCTCCAAGGCGAAGGATTAAACACACATGTTGAGCGCATGCTGAAGGACCCCAAAATATCTGCTTTCTACAGATCTTTTGTTTATCAGTGGTTGAGTATGGAGCGCCTGAGTCTTTTTCAATTCAACGCTTTTAAGTACCCTGACTTCGATGAGACTCTTAAAGATGCTGCAGCAGATGAAGTTTATGAAACTGTCAAGTATTTGGTAGATAATAATCTTGGGACACAAAATTTACTCAAGTCAGACTTTATCGTCATCAACGGCTTACTTGCCAATCACTACGGCATTCCAAATATTACCGGTTCTGAATTCAGAAGAGTCAATTTAGAAAAAGGTTCTATTCGCGGAGGTTTAACCGGTATGGCAGCTGTTGCTGCTATGGGTTCCGATGGTAAGCACACTTCACCAGTAGAACGTGGAGCCTGGGTACTGCGTAAAATTCTCAATAACCCACCACCGCCGGCACCGGCAAATGTTCCACAGTTGAGTCGTCTTGAAGGTAAAAAGCTGACCGTTCAGCAAATGCTTGAGGCCCATCAAGAAGAACCACAGTGTTCTCACTGCCACAAAATGATTGACCCAATTGGTCTTGGTTTAGAGAATTTTGACGCGACAGGGAAATGGCGTACTAACGATGATTTGAACAAAGTTAAAGTGAAAATTAATCCGGCTGGAGCTTTGTATAAAGGCCCTTCATTTAAGAATTATTTCGAGCTTCGCGATATATTTTACTCAAGAGCAGATGACTTTAATCGCGGTTTGATCACTAATCTGGTCAGCTATAGTCTGGGACGCCCTTCAGGTTTTTCAGATCAATCGTTTATTGAAGAGCTGCAGAAACAGATGAAAAAGAATAATAACAGCATGCGTTCTTTGATACATGCTATTGTTCAATCAAAAGAATTTAGAACTAAGAAGTAGAGGTATTCAGAGTGGATAGAAGATATTTTCTAAAAGGCCTTGGCACAACAATGGCATTGCCATACATGAACTCTCTTCAAGGTGATGTCAAAAGTTCCGTTAACCATAATAAAATGGTCTTCCTGTCATTTGGCTGGGGTGTTACTAAGGAAACATGGTTTCCAAATAAAAACGATCAGGGCTTTAACTACAAGCTTTCTGAAGGTTTGATGCCTCTCAAGAAGCATAAAAAAGACTTCAGTTTGATTCTTGGAACTCAGCACAAGTTTAATAATGAAGGCCACTGGGGCAGTACTTTATACCTGACTGGTGCTAACCGCTATGCCGTTCCAGGCAAGAGTTTTTCGAACACCATTTCCTGTGATCAAATTGCCGCCAAAGCCTGGGGTGATAATAATCGCTTTTCTTCTTTACAGTTCGATACGAAAAAGGCTGGTTCTTCCGGTCATGGCCCGGGACTTTCTCTTTCCTGGGATCAAAGCGGAAAACCTATGTCCGGTATGCCGGATCCTTTTCAGGTTTACCACAAGCTTTTTGGCAATGAAAAAATGACTCTTGAACAAAAGCAGGCGATGATTTCCCAAAAGGGCAGTTCGCTGGATGCCATTCTTACAGATGCCAAGAAGGTCAATAAAAAGCTGAATGCAGAAGATAAAGATAAGTTAAATGAATACTTTGAGTCTGTTCGCTCAATAGAGTTGCAGCTTGCGAAAGAAGAAGCCTGGCTTGGTAAGCCGAAGCCTAAAGCTCCTTTGAAAGAGCCTAAACAGGGGCTGAAAGGTTATGAAGAGATCAAGCTCATGTATGATCTTATGGTAGCTGCTCTACAAACAGATTGTACAAGAGTTATCACTTACCGTCAGCCTGTTGAAAGCTTACTGAAGAGTCTCGATGTCAGCATAACTTCGCACAATATGAGTCACTATGCCAAAGGCACTCGCTTCCCGGTTTCAAAGTTACGCGATGAAAAGCAAAGTGAGTTGTTATCTTACCTTATGGACAAGTTGAAAGCGACTAAAGACATAAACGGTCAATCTTTGTTTGAGACTACGACGTTGACTTATGGTTCAAATATTATGCACTCTCACACGCTTAATAATTGCCCGATTGTCGTTGCCGGTAATAAGAAGATTCTTAAGCTTGGTGAGCACAGAATCATGCCGAAAGGCACGCCTCTTTGTAACCTTTGGTTGACTCTGTTAAATGCCAATGGCTTAAACCAGCAGAGTTTCGGTGACAGTACAGGAATGATCGAGCAGATTTTGGTTTAAAGGGCGCTTGGCTCCAAAGGTAGTAGGACGGCCTTCGGCCTTGAAGGTCGCTTAGCTTACAGGTTTCAGGGTAGTTCTTTAGACGTCAAGATAAATTATGACTTATGTAAATGTTTTGTGATCTTCTCTAAGAAGACCCGTATGAAAACTTAGTCATATGAAAGTTTTTCAAGAACTTCATCATAAAAGAGAATGAGCTTTTCCAGGCGGCCGATGTCGTAGATGTCACAGGCATCCTGAATGGCATTTTGCCACTCAACAAAGTTTTTAATGGGGTATAGAGTAGCTAATTTTTTGAGATTGGTGGTTAATTTCAGCATGAGATTCACACTGCTGGGATTTATTTTTAACTTAGCAATGGTCGGTTGAATGACTTCTTCACAACGGCTTTTGAGATCGATTATATTTTCAAATTGTACCTTTGTCACAGGTTTATTTGTGCTTTTGGATCTTGGTAGAACTTTACAGGTAAGGTGCTTTTTTAATTCATCAATTAGGTCTTGTTTGTTGACCGGCTTTGGCAGATAACCTTCACAAATACTGCGAATAAGGTCTTCGTCTTCTTTTAAAGCTGAGGCTGTTGCAGCGATTACGGGAATGACTCTTAAATTTTCATCATTTTGCAGGTGCTGCATAACTTCAAAACCATCCATGCCCGGCATTTTAAAATCGAGCAAAATAAGTTCGGCGGGGAATTCTTTAAGTATTTCTAAGGCCTCCATGCCACTTTTGGCTGAGCGTAGCTCGAAGGGGTACTCTTCTAAAAAGGCTTCAAAAATCTTTCTATTACTGTCGATGTCATCAACTATTAGAATTTTTGCGGGACTGAATACACAGTCAAGCTCAATTTTGGTGCTCTCAGAAATGGCCGAAGGAGATTTTGAGACTTTAATATTTGGGATATCGGCGATAAAAGTACTGCCTTCACCAAGTTTACTTTGCAGGTGAATGTTACCACCCATCATTTGGATGAGTCTTAAGCTGATTGCCAGGCCAAGGCCGGTACCGCCATATTGGTCTTTGTCCTGATTTACTTGCTCATAGGCAATGAAAATCTTTTCCTGCAGTTCTTCAGGGACACCAATTCCAGAATCCTGAACTTTAAGTGCAAGGCTTCCGATTTTTGGATCATTTTTGTCAGGCAGCCACTTTGCCGATAAAGAGACTTTCCCTTCTTTGGTGAACTTGATGGCATTGCTGACAAAGTTGACAAGAACTTGACGAATTCTTGTTTCATCCAAGTATAAGTACTGCGGAATGTTATTTTCGAAGTCAAATGAAAATCCGAGGCCTTTTTGTTTAACTCTGAGGGAGAAAACTTGGGAGATTTCATGGAAAAGGTCATGTAGAGATAATGGCGCTGGGTGCAGGTTTAGTTTTCCGGCTTCAACTTTAGATAAATCCAGAATGTCATTTATAAGGTCAAGCAGGGAAGTACTGCTCTGGCGGATTTTTTTTACAAAGCTCATGGAAGATTCATCCAACTTTCTTTGTTCGAGTAACTGTGAAAAGCCTAGAACTGCATTTAGAGGGGTGCGAATATCGTGGGACATATTCGCTAAAAAACGACTTTTGCGTTCATTGGCTTTTTGAGCCTGGAGGTAGGCCTCCATCGTTTCCATTTTACGTTTATCAAGAAGAATGTGAAGGTTTATATTTCCTGTATCACTTTGAACACAAGCATGAGATTCGGGATAATCCGGGAAGGCGACTGGCGCATGGTACAGCCTGGGTGCCGTAATACTTAAGTAGCGGAAGTCGCTTGATATATCAATTAAAGGGGATTGAACCGCTATATTTATAAAGTCCAACCAAAATGCCCGGAATAATTCTTTGCTGTTCAGTTCACTATGTTGAGAACATAGACTTCTAAAAACCTGTTCCTTGGCAATCATGAGGAAACTACCGGTAACTTCACCGATAAACTGAATTTCCAAGACCATTTCACCAGAGTAATCTTGCAGTGCAGGAGGGAGGGTAGATAGAGTAGGAGTCACTTTAAGCGACAGTTTATTGGCTGCTTTAATGACAGCATCTTGATAGTTTTTACAATATTTATCCATGTAAAAAGTAAGCCGCAAAATTTGAGCCATGAATACTGAATTTAGCTTATTTTTAGCCAATGTTATCAATGACACGATTTTAGTAGTAAGTTATTTAAGACTGAGGCGATGATTCGATAAGCGTGATTATTCATAAATGTATATGTTGCGAAAGATAAATAAGAAATTCACTCTCATTGAGTTGTTAGTCGTCATATCAATCATTGGCATTTAAACTTCCATAATGTTACCCTCTTTGAGCAACGCTCGAGAAAAAACGGGAAGTGCTGTTTGTAAGTCAAATGAACGCCAGATTGTTTTGGCCTCGATTATGTGGTCAGATGAAAATAATGGTAAAAATCTGACGGCGGCCTGGTATCTGGAAACTGCCAAAACATCTTTAACTCCCTATACCGGAACTTGCGGCCCGCTCACACAGCAAAACAAAGCCGGAATCTACCATTGTCTAAGCCTGGATATGGCACAATTAGTCGGAACCTTTGTGGAAGATTACCGCTTCACCTCATACGCCACGAATCAATTAAAAACCGGTTATTTTTTCGGCAAAGATAAACCTTTTTTTAAATACATGGAGTCACCACCCAGGCACAGATTAATGAACCTGCTCGAAAAGTCAGTTTCATGGAAAGTACTCATTACCAGATAGGCGTAAAAAATTATCATCCGGATGGGACTCCGGCCAAAAACTCCTACAACCGCTGGCACCCCCCGCGGAAAGGGCTTTACGGGAAAACAAACACTCTCTGGTATGATGGTCATGTATCTGATCAGCCAGGTGATTTTACCAGAAATGACTGGCAGGATTACTATTTTGATCCTGAGAGTTAGTTTATAAAATTAGGAGTGTGTGTTGTGTTGAATAAAATTCAGGCAACTAGTCACTTTAAGTAATGAGGTGTCGTTTCAATGGTGTATGTGTCTTTAATATAGTGTGTTTTGTATGAAAAAATTTACCCTTATGGAATTGCTGATTGTCATTGCGATAATCGGGATTTTAACATCGATTCTTCTTCCTTCCCTGCATAAAGCCCGTGAGAAGACTAAAAGTGCTGTTTGCAAAAGTAATTAACGTCAAATAGGTATAGCTGCCACTATGTGGTCGGGTGAGCACGATGGCTGGACTTTAGCCAGTGCCTGGGGAAGAGATAATCTTGAAACCAGTCTCACACCCTTCACCAATACAACCAGATATGAGGCCTCAACCAGTTTTGCAGGTTTGTACCATTGCCCGAGTCTAACCAGATCCCACTTAGCCAATACTCCAGCAGCAAATAATTACCGAGGATCCTATGGGATTAATTGGTGGATTAGCGGCTACAGCAGTGATTCAGATGATAGGTGGTTGCACTATTCAAAGCGTGGTCAGGTAAAATTAAGCCAGATAGAGAATACCTCGCGTAAAGTTTACTTTATGGATCACACGTATTTTCTTGTTGCAAGCTGGGCGTACCACCCGGTTTCATCAACGAATAATTATCCGACGCGTTGGCATGGAAAGAAAACCGGCCTTTACGCTAAGGCAAATGTTGCTTGGGCCGATGGGCATGTTTCTACGGAGCCGAACGACTTTGCGCGAAATGATTGGAGGAACTACTTCTTTAAGCCGGATAGATAAATGACCAAGGCTGCATAGGTCACATAATTTAATTAGCAGCGATTTTGACAAGAATTATACAGTTTTTTATTATTAACTTACACTTTTTAGGCGTTATTTAGCCAAGTGTAGGTGAAGATGTGATAATAATAACTGTGTAGGATATTTATGTTGAAGAAAACTCTGCTCTGTGTGCTTTTGCTATCATTGGCTGCTTTTGCTCAAAAACCAAATGTCATAGTCATTTTGGCAGATGATATGGGCTCTGGAGATGTTCAGGCTCTTAACCGGGCTTCAGTCGTGCCGACTCCAAGCTTAAATACTTTAAGTGAAGAAGGTGTGACTTTTACCAATGCTCATACGAATTCGGCTGTTTGTACTCCGACAAGATATGGCCTTATGACCGGTCGTTACTGTTGGAGAAGTCGTCTTAAGAAAGGAGTGCTGAATGGTTACAGTACGCACTTGATTGATCCAAACCGCTTTACGATTGCTGACTTGTTTAAAAGCAAAGGTTACAAGACAGCGATGATTGGTAAGTGGCACCTGGGAATGGATTTACCACTTAAGGGTAAAAACCAGCTGGATCTCAATGGTACTGTTAAAAATGGTCCATGTGAAAATGGATTTGATGAATTTTGGGGGATCACTGCATCTTTAGATTTTCCACCTTACGTTTTCATCGAAAATGATAAGATAGATGCGACAAAAGTAGAGAATCGTCCAGCAAGTAAGTTCCCGGCCTTTTGGCGTGCTGGTGAGACAGATGTAAACTTTGTCCATGAGAAAGTTTGTGATCAACTCACAGAAAGAACTGTAAAATACATAGCTGACAAAGCTGCTAAGAAAGAGCCTTTCTTCATTTATATGCCTCTGCCTTCTCCACATAAACCAACGCATCCGGCCAAGCGTTTTATCGGCAAGTCGGGTATTGGTCTATATGGGGACTATGTTATGCAGACTGACTGGATCGTTGGTCAGGTAATGAAAGCCGTTAAGGATGGCGGTATCGATGAAAATACCATGATCATTTATACGAGTGATAATGGATCTTACATGAATCTGGTAGACTCACCTTATTGTCCGAAAGATAAAGGGGATGTGGGGCATAAGACAAATCCGAAGATTCAAGGTTACCTATCGACGACTCACAGAGCAAATGGTCCATATAGAGGAACTAAGGCAGATATCTATGAAAGTGGTCACCGCGTACCATTTTTTGTGCGCTACCCAGGTGCTTTTAAAGGTGGGCAGAGAACAAATGAACTTATTTCCATTGTCGATATCTTTGCAACATGTGCAGATGTCATAGGTGAAGCAACTCATGAAGATGCCGAAGACAGTTTTAGCTTTAAGAAACTTCTTGAAGGCCAAGCTGAAAGCTTTAAGAGACCGCCAATCATCACTCACTCACATCAGGGTACTTTTGCCATTCACGACAAAAACTGGAAATTGATAGCGGGTAAAGGTTCTGGTGGTAGAACTCTACCTAAGAGTAAGGCATTCGATAAACCTTATCAGCTCTACGATCTGGATGCAGACATAGCAGAAGAAAATAATCTTATTGAAAAGAATCCTGAAAAAGCCCAGGAAATGGAAAAAACTCTTCAAGCTATTATCAAATCTTCTGAGGCTTATAAGTAATTCTCTTATTCGTTTAGAACCCAGGAGTAATTGCCCCATAAAGAGTCTTTAAACTTGGTAAGGTCTTGATGTTGATCTATAAGACTCTTGGATGCTGAGCCATTTAGACTGACCTGTGAGTAAGCATATACTTGCAGGTCTTTTTGGTAATGTGTTTCCAGGAAATGGGCAAACTCAAGGATCATATCCGGCTGAAAAGCCATTTGCTTTTCTTGAATAGCTGAAAGGAAATCTTTGGGGTAGACCTGCGAAGATTTATTCGTTTGAGGATCATAACAGGTAAATTCGACATAGCCTGTTTTTTCGACTCGCATAACATTCCACGAGTAACGGAAGCCCATTTCATTCCAAGTGACATTTCCCTGGTACAAAAGATGTCGAAATGGCAAGCATACTTGAATGAGGATAAATAAGGCACTGGCCCAAAGAAATACTTTAGAAGTACTGGTTTCTTTATAGGAATTTTCAGAGAAGCTTTTTCCAAAAAGTTTAGTCCATTGATCTTTTTCAAAAAAGATGAGAGTCGCGACAATCATTACCCAGGGGAAAACGCCAATTTGAAAGAGAATCCAGGTCATTATGTGAAAGATAACAACTGTGGCATAGGCCCAGGGGCGTGACTTATGCCAGAAGAGTAAAAATGGAATCGTAATATCATAGAGCATGCCGCTCCAGCTGATAAGGTATGGCGTCCATTCTAAATCCACAAAAGGACCAATAACAGGTAGATCGGCTCGAGCTTTTAACCATATTCTGAGGGGCATAGCTTCAAAAAGCCAGGCTGAGTTCAGTTTGGCTATTCCGGCAAAGAAGTAAACAGCAGAAAGCTGTAGTTTAATCAGTAAGGGATAAATTTTAGGTACTTCAGAGCATCTCAGATTTGGATTGAGTTTACTATCCAGCGACCAATAACGGTGTGCAGGTAAAAAGATCATTAAGAAGCTGATCAGAGATACAAAGTAGTAATGGTTCAGGTACAGAGCTTTATCCATTAGCTCGATGTAGGTGAAGGTTAAAAAATAGCTGACAGTTGCCAGTCTGTAAAAGAGGCCCATTGCCATGCAGAGAGCAGAAATGATCAGTATGGAAAATAGTCCGTAAAGGACAGGAGCTTCTGGGATTTTAACCCATGAGAAGCCGTAGTAGTGAAATTGAAAAGGAACGTTCAGGTAGAGTTCTTCTATCCAGCCTTTGGCCCAAAAGCGAATGGCAGCAAAGGCCATTGTGATTCCGAAGGCGATGCGAAAGATCGCCAGAGGAATAATAGAAACTGGCTGAGCCAGGTGTTTTGTAAGCTTAGTCACCATCGTTATCATTAAAAGTGACAGTGATACCCAACTGGTTGGCTGTATCGACCTTTATCAGAACAAGCAGCTTACGCATTTCTTCGATGAGTGGCTCGAACTTTTTGGGTTCTTTAGCCGCTGTGAGTTCAAAAGAGCCTGTCATGGAAAACAGTGCAGCTTTTGTCTTACCGAATTGTTGAGATAGTTGCATGGGGAGAGGTTGATTGACATTTATGTGTAAATGATCGAGATAAGTATAAAGGCCATAGCTATAGACCGCCTCTATAGCATTTAAGTTTTCCAGAATCAACATTTTGGAGTGTTCACTGCGCCAGGCTTCAAAAGACTCAATATTGATCTCACCGTCTTTGTCTTTACCAAGTGGCTTGGAGATTTTGCTGATATGCATTTTTTCTGTCAGGGCGATCATTTCATTTACGAGCATACTTATACTGCTTCCCAAGTCGAGGTCGTCTTTACTGGTAAAGGCTGTCAGGGCGTTTTCTTCCCCAATAGTCCACAGCTCAAAAGCTTTCTCAGATTGATTTTTAAGGTCTTGGCCAAGAGCTACCAGATAGTCTAAATATTTTGATGAGGGCTTGAGTTTCTTGTTAATTTCGGCATCAAACAGCAGATACTCTATAGCGGATAGACCTTTGATATTTGACCCGCGGTTGTCGACAAATTCGGCATTTATCTCCTCTGTCGTTTCAGAAAGCAATGTTTCAAGAGTGCTTACCTTAGTAGGCCAGGTGGCAACTTTATTTTTGATGTAACTGTTTTTGAAGGGCGCGATGTTAAATAGCTCACAACGACGCCAGGAGCCGGCAGTATTTTTCCAACTAAGCTGAGCCATTTTTAGATTCATGACTGTGAAGTCAGTTTTTAGCGTTTGCAATGAATCTGCTAGAACGTCACAATTGTCAGCAAATTTTTTAAAGGCAGGAACGATGGCCTTTTGGCCGATGTCAGCCAGCATTTTTTGTCTATCGAAGGTGGACTTTGAACTATTACCTTCTTTACAGGAGGGGAGTAAACTTAGGGAAAATAATAAAAGCAGTATGTACTTCATGGCCTAAAGTGAGTTTATAAATTTCAGTAAGGCCACTCTATCTGCTTTAGCTAATTTTTTAAAGTCTTCCCGGCTGTTTTTTGCTTCTCCACCATGCCAAAGAATAGCTTCTTCGATATTTCGAGCTCTGCCATCGTGCATGAAGTATGTATGGTTGTTGACAGTTTCTATGAGACCAATTCCCCAAAGAGGTGGAGTTCGCCATTCATTGCCATCGGCATCGAAATCTGGTCGGTTATCGGCAAGATCAGGACCCATATCGTGGAGTAAGAGATCTGTGTAAGGGAAGATTTTCTGATTACTCAAATTGTCAAAAACAGGGTGTTGAGCAGTGGTGAATGAAGGCGTATGACAACTGGCACAGTTAAGGTCATTGAAGATTTTTTTGCCTTTCAGGACTTCTGGGTTTTTGTAGTCTCTTCTGGCGGGTACAGCCAGGTTAGCTACGTAAAGCACTGTTTTATCGAGGTCATCATCATCCATTTCAGGTTGGCCACCATGTGGCGCTTTTGCAGCTTTGTCTTGAACTGCAGTGAGGTTCTGTTGTGGATTTAAAGATGTTGTTATACCGATGTCTCCCAGAAAAGCACCGGCAGTTTGTTGTTTAACACTAGGCTGGTTGGCTTTCCAACCGAAACGGCCGATAGATTTTTTACCTTCGATGGCATTCCAAACGTAGTTGGCTTTACCAGAGATTCCGTCTTTATCGTTGTCATCGACGTCGACTTTAGCAAGAAGATCTTTTTCTGGAATAGCTTCTAAGAGACCCATGCCAATAATGTGCTGGCCAACTCGAGGAGAAATCATGATGTCTTTGTGTGGGGTACCGAATTGAGGATCTGCTATAGAGTAAAGTGGTTTGCGCAGGGTGTACTTTGTTCCATCGGCATATTTACCATGAATTTCCTCATAATCGATCTTTATACGGCCTTCATAAGGAACTCCAGGAATGGCCTGGTCGTTTAATTGGCCTCCATAGTTTGGTTCTCCAAGTGGATCGCCATGTGGATCCGTCCCAGGAATGCTCAATCTGAGCAATAAGCCATTGGTCATTTCTCCGGCAAATTCAGGCGTTCCGCGGCCATCTTTCATATGACAGGCTGCACATGAACGGGCATTGAAAGTCGGTCCAAGGCCATCGCGTGCTTTGGTTGAAGCAGGAGAGGCGACCCAGTTGAGTTTAAAGAATGAGTTACCAACGAAGAAATTGAGTTTTTCCATCTGCTTCAAAGCGGGAGACGGAAATGAAAATGCATTTGGAGAAACATCTACGATGGTATTTAATTTGCCGCCCGGGTACTGTTCACCTTGTTCAATCAAGGTTGAGTTAGCGGACTCCTTTGCCTTTGGGGCAGGAGTCTGCTTGTTACAAGCCTGTATGAGGAGTAAAGCTGGCAGTACAAGTAGTTGGCAAATTTTCATAGGAATGTTATTCCGGGAGATCTGTACCGATTGTCACACCGATTGTCTTAGCAACTGCAGTGAGTTTATCTCCTTGTGCCTGTAGCGCCAGGACGGTTGTCATAATTGGGCCATTGCCGCCGACTTTTTCCTGAGTTAGAGCAAAGTCAAAAGGAACCAAAATAGATTCAGAGCTTTTCACTGTTTTGACAGACAGGTTTTCTGTTCTAACGGCCAATTCAGGGTCAAGTTTTGTCACCAGCTTATGAATTGAGGCGCCTTTTACCACAGAGCCGTTAACACGCTTATATTCGCCTTTAAGAACATTGCGTATACCAACAGCATTTAAGATGATGTCGCGGTGAGTGTTGTCACTAAAGCAAGAGTGCTCGTCTTCTTGATCCTGGTTGTCGAGAGCGACGAAAATTCTTTCGCCGGCTAATTCAGACTTACTAAGAGTGCCAATTCCGGTAAGGATGTTTTTTAGAGCATCATTAGTGTCCATATCAACAAATTTGGCTCTGTAGTTATCCGCATCTGGAGCCCATTCATCTTTCATAGAAGCGAGGTCGGTAACGAGGATTTCAGCAACAGCTTTAAGATAGGCAGCACGTCTTTGTTGGTTCTTGGCAGTGCCGCCTTCTGTGAGAAAGTCTGTGTAAGGTCTCTGGCCAGGCTTTTTGAGTTTGGTATCGGCACTGTCCTGTCCCCAAAGCAGGAATTCTATAGCATGAAAGCCGATAGAAATATTTGTTTCACCGCCTTTTTCGTTTAGATCGATAAGCGTCTTTTTGTCGATAGTCGGAAAGTTTTTGGTATCGTTGATGATTCCGCCATTTTCTAATCCCACAACGTAATCTATGTAGTTTTCATCGAGCGGCCAGGCATTAATTGCCCCTTCAGGGCCATCTTCGTCATCAATAGGTCCCCCCGCAAAACGAAAGGCTTCCGTTTGACCGTAAGGTTCACGAGCAGCTAACCAGGCTTGCTTACACTCTGCAAAGCTCTGAGCAGATGGATTGGCTACAAATGAATCAATTTTCTTTTGCAGTTCCAGAGCAGTTCTCCAGCTGTCTTCATAATTTGCATAGACGATACTGGCATAGTTCTCAATAATTGCTTTTTTGAGTTCAGTATGGTCTGCTTGAGCAGGAGCTTCGGCAGATTGCTTTTTGCCACAACTTGCCAAGAATAGAAGAATGAAGAGAAGTGATAGAGCTTTCATAATTACTTTTATCGTTTTTTGAGATTAAATCTTAATGATAAAATATACACAATATTTTATAAAAGCGAAGTTTAAGAATGTTGTTTTATATGAAACTTTTTTAAATTAAAATTAGGGTTGTCCAATATCGGTCGACAATTATAGATCTCAATATTACCAAGGGCTGCTTATTATGGTCAAGAACGGATACAGTGAAAAATTTCAAATAGAAATTTTTTCAAAAGAAGGGAAGATTTTATTATTATATATATATGCGTTGGTAAGAGAAAGTATGGAGAAACTATGTCGCGAGAAATTCCAGATGAGTTATGCGCATTGCTCACTGAAAGCCAGCCGCGTATTTACGGGTTTATTTTTAAACGCGTGGTCGATCATGACTTGGCTAAAGAAATCCTGCAGGAAACAAATTTAGTGATTTGCCGAAAGTCAGATGAGTTTCAGGTGGGAACCAATTTTATAGCCTGGGCATTTCGAATAGCTCATTTCCAAATTCTTTCTTTCCGGCAAAAGGCAAATAGTGGTATTCAACTAAGTGACCAAGCTGTTGAAATGTTGGAAGTCAATGAAGAGCAGAGTGACGATGCATTTGTTAATCGTCTCAAGGCCCTAAAAGGTTGTCTAAGTTCACTTTCGGAGGAAAATCAGGTTTTAATTATGAAGCGTTACTCTGGGACTTTTTCAGTTCAGGATTATGCCCGGGAAATGGGCAAACGCGAAAATGCTGTGAGTAAAGCTCTACATAAAATCCGTGCTTCTTTGGCGAGCTGTATAAGAACGAAGATGATGGATATAGCATGAGTGAAAATGAAGCCATAAAAAAACTGGAAGAGCTCTTACCCGTACTTTTAGAAGAGGGGTTGAGCGATGCGCAAAAGAGCGAACTGTCTGACTTGTTGGCCTCAGACAAGGCCGCTAGGGAATACTACGACAATTATATAGACACGCATATTGCACTTGATTGGCACTTTGCCGGTAATTCTCTTGAACTGCCATCGGGTTTAGAGTGTGAAATAACCGTAAAACAACAGCCCAAGAAGTTCCCGGTGGTAAGCTTTCTTTTATCTGTTGCAGCTCTGATTATAATCGGCGTTATGTTAAGTGTTCCTAAGACTTCCGGTGATTTTAGACTGACAAATACAGTAAGTGCTGTTTGGGAAGGTGAAGCCTTAAGGGTGGGCGACAGCTTAGCGAAGAGCAAACTAAAGATTAAATCAGGTTATGGGGAGTTTGTCTCAGCAGGAGGAGTGAAGCTTGTAGTTGAGGGACCGGCAGATCTCGATTTGGTTTCTGAGAAAAAAGTAATTCTCAACAAAGGTAAATTGGTCGCTTATGTTCCAGACAAAAATAGCGGCTTTAAAGTTGATACTCCTAAGACAGAAGTCCTTGATTTAGGGACTGAGTTTGGCGTCAGTGTTGAAGAAAATGGCGATACTGAAATCCATGTCCTTGAGGGACAGGTTGAAACTTCGACAAAAGGCAAAAAGGCTCTCGTCAATAAATCGGAAGCAAAGGTTTATAGCTCGGGTAAAACTGTTTTAGGAAAAGCCGATGCCGGACGGTTTATGCGAATCTTGCCTGAGCGGACTCCGAAAAAAGTCAGTTATATTCATTGGCCTTTTAATGAAGGTGAAGGGCAGGATACCGCTTATATAGGTAAGAATTTGCCGGAAAAGGATTTTAATGGCTATTTGAAATCAACTTACAAAAGTGGACCATTGCCAAAGTGGATTGAGGGTAAGTTTGGTAAGGCTATAGACTTTGATGCCACTGGAGGATTTCTGGAAACTGATTACCCAGGAATTGGTGGAGCGAATGCAAGAACAGTCAGTTTTTGGGTTAAGGTTCCTAAAGATGCAATAGCGACAAATGCAATTTCGATGCTTGCCTGGGGGTCTTATGAGGGCAAAGGCAAAACTTGGCAGGTGACCTGGAACTGGCGACAGAAAGACGGCAATATGGGCGCTTTGAGGGCTGGCTTATTTCATGGACAGATTGTCGGAACAAAAGATTTAAGAGATGGTGAGTGGCACCATGTAGCAATAGTGATGTTTGGAGGCAATAGACCAAATGTTAACACTCATATTTTACTTTATGTGGATGGCGAACTTGAGCCGGCTTCACGCAAATCAATACTCGATGTGCAGACGGATATTCAAAGCGACAGATCTCTTAAAGTGATCATGGGTAGGAATGCTATGTCATACCTGGCTAAGAAAGATAAGCAAAATGTTTTTAATGGATCGATGGATGAGGTGTACATCTTTGATTGTGCTTTAGATGAAAATCAGATTCGCAGTTTGATGAACTATAACAAGTCTGGTCTGGAGTAGATTTCTCTCTTTGAGAAGAGCATGGAACCCCTAGCCTCAGCTCGTAATATTTCGCTTCTTACTTGGTCATTCCGTGTTGGGAATTGGTTATGCGTATAATCAAAGCACAAAAAAGCCCCTGTGTTATCACACAGAGGCTAAAGTATTTATGAGCTTAAATTATTTCTTTTTCGGCTCTTCAATGTTAATTTCAACTGGTTGCTGGCCGCCGCCCATCATAGCTCCACCCATCATCAAGCCACCTAGCATAGGGGCAACTTGCTGAACAGCGATTTGAACTTCTTCAGGAGTTTTGGCATTTTCAAAAGTCGTTAGAACACTTTCAACCATACCCATAACCATCATAACCTGCATTTGGTTTTGTGGCATTTGATCGAGGGCCATAGAAAGCTGTTGTTTAGAATTGGCGAAGTCTTTCTGGTAACCATCTGCCATTTCTTTGAAAAGCCATTTGCCTTCAACTTTGACGACTTTTTGAGTATCAACTTTACCATTTGGAGCAGTGATCTTGATCTCAGCGTTATCGCCTTCTTGAGAAACTAACTCAGCTTTTGTTGCCAACAGTGATTCTTTAAGGTTCTTGCCGCCACTTTCTTTAGCGATTTCGTCATTGAAAGCTTTGATGCTAAAAAGCATTTTCAGGAGTTCGCTACCGGTATTTTTGGCAGTAACGCCCAGGTCAATAGTCTTTAGCTTTTCGACTTTTGCAAAGTCACTTTTGCCTATGGCTGAGAAAAGCTCGCCGGCAGCCTTTAGTGAAGACTGTATATCTGCCGGAGTTTTATCAGGAGCAGATGCTGCAAGCATGCCGGCAAAGATTTCACTCTTAGTTTCAAGAAGTTTACCAACTCTCAGGACAATAGAAAAGCCTTTATCCCAGGTAGCTGCGGGCATTTTTTGGCCAATCATCTGCGCCATGCCGTTGAGGTTAGCCTGCCATGTTTTAGGAAGACTGCCCCATAAAGCTGCCGCTTCTGCGTTGGCTAATGAAGTTTTGAAATTGTCGAATGCAGCAACTGGAGAGTCAGAGCTTACCGCTGCATTGCTGCCGGCTCCACCAGAGACAGTCTCTTTAGCAAAGCTGTTTGTTGCTGAAAATAAAAGTGCCGCTGCTGCGACTGTAGTAAGTTTGCGTGCTAGTCTCATGGAATCCCTTCAGTTATATTCAGTTGACCGACCTTAAAGTAGGTGAAGTTTAGAGTCAGTCAATTTACAAAATAATAAGCCGATTGTAAAGGCTGTTTTCTAATTACGGCTATTAGCTTTGTCTTTTGATAACTAATGAAGAAAATGGGGCTGGCTTTGAAGCACGCCATTTATAGAAAGTAAATGCGGTTATTCCCAGTTAATCGGCGTGTAAAGGTTTTTCCAAGATCGGCTTCAAACTCAGCACGCACTTTTGAGTCTGTAGATGAAACTGAATAATAACCTCCTGGCGAGCTGTTATGCCTCGATCAAGAGTTGTCATGAGCAAGATGGCCTGAACATTATGTTTGGGGAGCTCAACAGAGCATTTTGCTATGAATTGTTCTTGATGCTTGCATGTGGAAACAGTCAGTAACGTGTCGCTTTTTTGAGTTTTGTCGGCAAGAGCTCTGACATTGACGGTTTTTTGAGTTTCACAGATTCGTGCTCAGTTTCTATATACGGTGTATCCATATTTAACACTTGATCAAAATAGATAATGGAGACGGCATAATCACCTTTGTAGGTTTGGAAGCGACAGATACTCCGGAGATCAATGAAACGGTTTTCCTGTAAGAATTCCCCCGATGTTTCATCTGCAGGTATGATATTTATGCGAGAGGCAAATGACGGACCGGCAAAAGTCTATCTTATGATCGGCTGTGTAAACGGTTTTGGTACAGCCTTCCTGTGGTTTTCTCAGTAATGATAACAACTGCATTGAACTTGAAATCTACTTGCCAAAGACGGCAGGCATCCAGCTTAGAGATGACAAGAATGGGGATATTGCCTTGCTGTGTTAAATCAACTTTTGCAGAAGTCGCTAGCCAGGTGCCAGAGTAGTTACTTTTCAGGTATTCATTAATGACATTATGGCTGTATCTGTTGAAGTTTAATGGATATGTACGAGCATTCTTTTGTACTATTGTTGGTCGATAATCAGGCATGAGCAGACCTCATATTTACTATGATTAAGATTCTTAATCTTAGTTGAGTTTAATTCCCCGATGCTCTTGCATCGCAGTAAGCCAATTAACTAATTAAACGGATGCCTCGTTAGCCTGCACCGAGGAGTTTCATTAAAACCAAACTAAGTGTGTGTGAAAATGGAAAAAATTTACTCTTCTGGAGTTCCTTGTTGTTGTAATGATCGGTTTACTTGTCAGTATGCTCATTCCTTCATTGGCTAAAGCCAGATCAGTTGCCCGTCAGGCAGTTTGTCTTAGCCCATCTTTCCCCGGCAAATCGCTGAAAATGGTAAAAAATTGAGATTTTTAACCATTTGATAAATTGTAAACCGTTGTCACTCCAATGAAATTGACTTTCAGGATTTTAGTGGTCTCGAAATGTAGTGACCTAAATACTCAAATTAATCATTTTTTACTCTTGCTAAACTTTTTTTGAGTGCTAGGATGCAGCTATGTTTATACGCGAATCAAAAACTACTAATAAAAAGACGGGTAAGGTTTATATCAAACAT
>JAKVBD010000080.1 GCA_022446985.1 Lentisphaerales bacterium | reverse complement strand
GGTTAAATGTACTGAAGCGTTCCAAGTACTTCATCCTCTTCTTTGTTTACCGAATCTGTATATGAACAGGCAGGCCCAGGTCCATGAGCTTTGTATTACCCTCTGAATCAATCATTATGTTATCCGGTTTAATATCGCCGTGGAGTAGCTGGCTGCTTTGCCAGGTATGCTCAAGAGCTTCATCTATCAATAGCAATTTTTATGATTTCTTTTTTAGAAAAAGTATGGTTGTGAAGAAGCATATTCGCCGCAGTCGGAACTTCAATGTACTCCATTGCAATATAGAATATACCTTCTTTATGACCTACAGCATAAGCTTGAATGATATTTGAATGCCTGAGTTGAGTCGCAGAACTGGCTTCTGTGATAAAGCCATTGATTAACTTCTGATTCTGACAGAAGCTGTCTTTTAGCACTTTAAGAGCAGCAATTCTTTCAAGAGAGATTTGGTGAGCTCTGTAGACAAGGTCCATGCCGCCTATACCAATTTCTTCAAGAATTACAAAATCTTCGCTAATTAACATGTTTTTGTCAAAACGGTGTTTGGGGATCTCGACTATGCCGTCACAGTGACCGAAGCCGACGTACTCTTCATCTAGAAGAGTTATTTCGGTTATGTCCCCGCAATGGTCATAGCTAAATTTCAAGTATTTTTATTCCATTAAATCAAGCGCGCACACATCATGAATTTTTAATAAATCAAGTGACACTTATTTGGAAAATATAAGCTTCTTTGAGCTTGAAGGCGTGTTAAAAAAATAACTTTCTGGAATTCAATGCTTTATCGATATATCTTGAAATAGGAGGAGGACGGCGTTGTCGTGACTAAAATTTGTGAATGAGGATGAATTGTGAAGCTACTATTTAGAAATATTCATACTTTAATGTTGGCAACTTGTTTGATTATAAGCAGTTGTAGTAGTTCGCCATCTGTCAGTGAAGTTGAAGAATCAAACCAACCGGCTATTCCAAAGTTTATAACCAAACAGGAAAGTAGTTTGACTGATATATTTGAGCATCCTCAATTGTACGTAGACAGAACAATTACGGTGTCTGGTTTAGTTCAAGCGACAGAAATACGCAAGCTTACAAAGCACTTGAGTTTGCTGACTGTAAAGTTGTCTGAAGGACAAGGCGAAGTTCAAGTAGACAGTAAGTTTCACTTCTTAGAGAAGCTTCGAGAAGCAGAAGACTTAGTTTCAGAAAATCGTTATAAGAACATACGTTTATCCTCAGCCTCTGCTAAAAAGTTTTATGAAAATGCCTGTGATTTGAAAATAGCTTCCAGTCGTTTAGAGGCACTCAGTCATTACTATAGTGGTATGGGGAAAGCAGTCATTGCTCAGACTATGCTGCAATTATCTAAGGGGTATTCTGACTTAGGTGAGTCCTATATATCATTTCAGCAGGCTGCATTAGCAAGTAGTCCAGCAGTTGAGGGGTTACAGGGAAATTTGCAAAAAATGCAAGTGTCAAAGTTTGAGGAGTCTTTATTGCGAGCCAGTGGTCTAATGCTGGTTTTTGCTCATGAACTGGAAAAGACTAAAGATTTAATCGCATCAGGTTACTACTCATTTAATTCAAAGGCCAATTTAAACAAGAACAGATCATTTGAGATTTTGACATATGGCAGCCTTCTAAAAGCAGAGGCCTGGAAACAGCAGAAATCAGGTAATGAAGAATTCTTCAATATATCTAAAGTTCTTTCAAAAGCGGTAACTGATTTTGGTAAGGGAGATAAGAAGATCAATGATGCTTTGACTGTTTTGTCGGAGTCATTAAACAAGACTGCCATAATTTCTCCAAATGAATCTTTGGGGAGTTTAAAGTGTGCTTATTATGGTTTTAATCGTTCTCATTTAAATCGTTGTTTGGATTCCGTTAACCGTTTAGATAAGGATGTGAAAATTAAGATATCTGGAACTTTAAGACGTTCAAATTTGCGTGAAGAAGTTGATGTTCTTTGGTTGCATGCGCAACAAGTCGAAATTGATGGTGTTAAGATAGCCCTTAATTATGGTGATGACGGCGGTACTATGAGAGGCGCGATGGATTTATATGAGTGGGCAGAATCAGTGGAGAAAGGAAAATGAAAAATTTATTTTTAAGCCTTTTTTTAATCATGTTTGTTGGGTGTAGCTCGAATGAAGAGGTGGCGCCAGATGCCAGTTATACAAAAGTTTCTATCAAAGATTTAGTAGATAGTCCGGATGATTATCGTCATAGTAATATTATGCTCGAAGCTTATGTGCTTGGTGCAGAGTTTGACCCTAGTGAGGGCGGAGCACAATTATTTATTCTTAGTTTGGGAGAGGAGCTTCAGTGTGACGACCGAAAAGCTAATCAGATATTTTTCCCAGGTGTAAAGTATAAAGTTAGAGCAGCAGAAGATGGTTATAACTCAGAAATTATCAAGAGTTGTTACATTATGGCGGACAATGCACGGAAATTGGGTTCTAAACTGACTGTCTTTGGAACATTTAATCCTGATCAACCATTTTATTATTATGGCAATGGTATTGATATAGAAATACAAAAAATACGAGTTGGTACTAAAACTGTGAATTCAGACTTCGATGATAAGAGTAAGTTTGCTCATGAAACTCCGGGTATGTTGAAGAAGATGTACCAGGGAGGCAAAAAGCTCATAGACTTCGCTGGCAAAATTACGCCTTAAGTCGAAGGTGTATCATTTTTCTTGCGCTCTCCAATATAAACTATCGAAGTAGATACCATAAAAGTAACAGCAAAGAGGCTGATAGAAATCCAGGTCTTGGAGTCTAAGCTGGGTATCACATTCGCAGCATTTTTGAGCCAATCAGATTTTTTGACTCCATCACTTATAGCTTCTTTAAAAGGCCAAAGGACGTAAAAAGAGCTACAAATCATGCCAGTAAGAAATGCCATGGTCGTGTCATGAGCTTTTTGTAGAGCAAAGTGGACAATTCTTGACATTATCAATAAGCCACAAGCACAGCCAATTGCGAAAATGCTTAGAAGTGTAAAAGCTTCAAGTGTGGAAAAGTGTTGGATGTGGCTGAGTGCAGCCATCTTTTCTTCTGTTAGTGTTTTATTTAATATGTCAACTTTCAGTTTCGCGATTAAGCCGGTGACGACAATATACTGACCGAGAAGAATGAGTATAAAAGAGCCTGATATACCAGGGAGTATCATTGCAGAAATAGCGATGACGGCGCTGCCAAAAAGTACAGTTGCCATTATTGGGAAACAATGCGTAGTAGCTTCTCCAGCTGCTCCATCCTTCATGAGAGCAGCCATACTGACAGTTAAAATTAAGCCAATGGCTAAAGCAACCATTTGTGGTGCTGACTTTTTCTTAATTAAGCTCCATGGAATATAGATTGATGGCGCAATTAAGCCTAGAAAGCAGGAGAATGTATTTGCTGTATGATTGAGTATGAGGTGAGGGATAATACTCGAGGTTGCAAGTATTGCAGAAATGATTCCAAAGCCAAGGGTGAAAAGAAAGAATGCGTTGAATTCATTTAAGGTTTGTATGAATTCCTGGCGTTTTGTTTTATCCCAAATCTGAATGTTCTTGAGTAGTTTTAAGATGACTTTAGGGGAGATTGATTTTATGGAAGCAATGAGGCGCTCATAAACACCCAGCATGAGGGCTAGTGTGCCTCCACTAATGCCTGGGATGACATCCGCGACTCCCATGCAAATACCTTTGAGGTAGGTCTTAATTGTATTTAGCATAATTTCAAAGAGTACGTCTTGAGTTAATGGCCATTGCCATAGAGGCTGAGTCGGCAAATGAAAGGTCGGCTCCAACCGGAATGCCTTGAGCGATTCTAGTAATTTCTAAATTATAATCACTTAGTTCTTGAGACAAGAAAGATGCCGTAGCTTCGCCTTCAAAATCAGGGCTGGTTGCGAGAATTAATTCACTGGCTTTTAAGCAGCGCTCTTTAAAGTTGGATAGGTTTAAATTCTCCGGGCCAATATTATTCATAGGGGATAGGCGTCCGCCTAAAACGTGATATAGGCCTTGATAGCTGCCACTTTTTTCTATAATGGCGATTTGTGCGGCATTTTCCACAACACAGATTATAGTTTGGTCTCGCTGAGAGTCCGTACATATTTTACACTTATCACTATCCGAAAAGTTGCCACAAATAGAGCAGGATTTGACATTGGCTTTTAGGCCAATGAGTTGTTCACCGAAAAATTTTAAATCTTCTTCTTGCCATTCATGCAGAGATAAAGCTAAACGTTCAGCAGTTCTTTTTCCTATACCAGGAAGTCTGGCAATTGTTTTTATGAGTTTATTTAATGGATCAGGGTAAAGGTTTTCATTCATCATCAGCCACGTACATCAATAATTGTCCCATCAAATTCCTGACACAGTTGGGAAAAAAGCGGGTTGCTGTTGACTCGGTCCCAAACCTCTTCATTTGAGGAAAGAGTTCGACTATAATCTTCCGTTTGAGGTGATGCAGTGATGATTTTGATACCATATCCAGAAATCGTGTCTACTTGGGAAACCATAGCTCTTATAGTATTCGTCAATTCTTCGGATACTTCAATCGGATTTTCAGTAGTTAATATGAAAGTATTTGAAGTCAAAGATACAGGTGTCAAAGAATTCAGAAGAGGGATTAACACCGGGTTTTGTTGATTTATAGACATTTGGCAATTACTCCAAATTCTGACAGCAACATCTTCTGGCTTTTCTGCTTGACTCGCTTCCACCTGAACTTTAAAATGCGTAGGTGCAGCTGCAACTTCAGGCTGGAATGCTGGTATTGCGGGAGCTTCGTTGATTAGAGGATGCTCATGATTGTGAACAGGAATGGTCTGTTCTGGACTGTTGATGTATTGCTGAGGAATTGGTTCTTTTTGGCTCGGTTGTTCAATAATTGTTTCTGATGCAGTAATTTCTGTAACAGCCTGGCTTAGGCTGGTGTTTTCAACTTTTTGTTGAATTAAAGTATCATTGACAATTGTATTATCATTGGATGTCTGAGCCTCATCAGGAGAGTGTTCTCCAGTAATATTACTTTCAGTTACAGTAGGCGCTTCATTTTTTACCCCAGAGTTCGATTCGCGGTAGTAGAATACACCGAGAGCTGATCCTGGGGTATCTTCATTTTCATTGAAGTCTGATTGGTAGCGTTGGAGACCAAATTGACAAGGATCTTTAATCCTTGCTTTAGATATATAGTCCATGTCAATCAGAGTATTATAAGAAAGCTCGATAGTGTCGTCTATTGTAAGCTTTTCTATAGTACTTGAGGTCGCCTCTGCTTCAGGAGGTGATTTTTGTAGAGCAGGCTCGTGTTTTTCATCTAATACAGCTTCTTGCTCTTTTACATTATCTGAAACTTCTGTTTGTGAAGGTTCTGCCGTTGGAGCTTCTTCAGCTATTGGTTGAGTTACTTCTGGAGCTGAAGGTTGTTCAATAGCTGACTGAATATTTTCAGGGACCTGTGTAAGGTAGTCTGGCCTTTCTTCTTTAGGTGAAAGGTGTGGCTCAGGCTGAATTTGTGTAACAGGAGCAGTTCCCAAGCTTGGAGCAGATTCTATAATTTCTTCAGTTTTTGAACTTTCAGTTTCAGTAAGGTCATCAGGTGCAGAGAGACTTACTGGGTGAGGTTTTATTTCTGTAGCTCTATATTCTTCAGTGATTGGTTGAGTTACTTCTGTAGCAGTCTTTTCTTCTACGGGGTTACTTGGAGTTTTTTTTTCTACATCCGGTAATTGAACGGAAATAGTCTGTTTGGGAGCTTCAAATTCTAATGCAGATAGTGAGCCGGATTTTCTTAAGGAGTTTAATCTTTTTAAAATATCATTGAGAGAGGCCGCATGTGCATCTTTCATGATTCTGACTAAAGTCATTTCCAGAAAAACACGTTTGTTTAATCTGTTTTTGAGTTGACCATCGTGGGCAAGGTAGCCATCGACCAAACGTTGTAGTGTGTCTGTATTTGATTGACTGACTATTTCACATGTTAGAGTTATTTCGTGATTATCAAGATCCAGAATATTTTTGGCTTGATCGCCTGAAATAGCACATATCATTAAATTTCTGCTGAAGTGCAATAGATCGGAGTAGAGCTGCTCGAGGTTACGGCCGACATCGGCTAAACGATTCACCTCCTTTATAAGTTCTGCAGCATTATCATTGAGCATTGCAATGGTGATTTTGGCTAAGTCATTATTGGAAGTGAGGCCAAAAACTTCAGAGACATCGTGTTCAGATATGGCTTCTTGAGAATTACAAAAGGCAATCATTTGATCCATTATAGAAAGAGCATCTCTCATACCGCCATTTGCTGCTCTGGCAATAGCATTTAAGGCGCTTTGATCAAAGCTGGCTTGTTCAGCTTGAGCTATTTCAAGTAATCTTCTAGAAATAGTACCTTGTGAAATTCTTTTTAAATCAAATCGTTGACATCTAGAAAGAATTGTCGGTAAAACTTTGTGTACTTCGGTTGTTGCGAAGAGGAATTTCACATGTTCTGGAGGTTCTTCAAGAGTCTTTAAAAGAGCATTCCATGCAGCAGTCGAGAGCATGTGGACTTCGTCTATTATGTACACCTTATAGTTACATCTTGCAGGTGTATATTGAACATTATCTCTCAATCTACGGATATCATCTACGCCGTTGTTAGAAGCACCATCAATTTCAAGAACGTCCATGCAGGAGCCAGCGGTGATTTCTTTGCAGTTAGTGCATTGATCACATGGGTTGGCATCTGGTAAAGGGTTTTCGCAGTTGATTACTTTTGCAAAGATTCGTGCCGTAGTGGTTTTACCTGTACCTCTGGTTCCTACAAAAAGGTAGGCATGGCCGACGCGCTGGTTTTTTATAGCATTACAAAGAGTCGACGATATGTGGTCTTGCCCAACCATATCTTTAAAAGTTTGAGGACGCCACTTACGCGCTAAGACTTGATATGTCATACCGATTCCTGTAGAAAATATTTGTAAGGGGGATAAAAAGGTGGCCGCAGGTTACCAAAGTACCCGACATTACTCCATTGGGCTGCTTGGTTCCCCATCTGACCCGGTATGGAGCTAGCCGTCACTAAGGGCCTGCGACCATATAAATTAAGGAGCTGTATAATAGACTGAACAAGCAGGAATGATAGCCGTTTTTTGAAAAAAAGATTAAAAAATGGCAAGATTTTTTTGAGCTTATCAGTCATTAACATCCTAGAATATTTCTAAGCTTTTGAAGCTGTGGACTTTTCCTCTTTTTGGGAGTTTTTAAAGAAACTCAGAAGAAGAGAAAGTTCTTGTCTTAAATCCTTTCTGTCGATGATTCTGTCGACTAGTCCATGCTTTTCCAGAAATTCAGATGTCTGGAAATCATCAGGTAATTCAGCTTTAATAGTAGCTTCAATTACACGAGCTCCAGCGAAACCGATCATGGCTTTTGGTTCAGCGAGTATGACATCTCCAAGAGACGCATAACTTGCAGTTACTCCACCATAAGTCGGGTGAGTAAGCAGACAGAACATTGGTAGGCCTTTTTCACTATGACGAGCAAGGGCAGCAGAGGATTTTGCCATCTGCATAAGACTTAAGCTACCTTCTTGCATACGAGCACCACCACTTGCTGTAACTAGTAGGGCAGGGACATTCTTCTCAGTAGCTTTCTCGATAAGGCGAGTGATTTTTTCACCTACCACAGAGCCCATACTGGCGCCCATGAAGCGGAAGTCCATGACTGCGATCCCGTAAGACTGTTTGTCGATAGTGCCAAACCCACATACGACAGCATCATTTAGATCTGTTGATTTCTTCTTAGCTTTCAGTGTGTCGTCATAGCCTTCAAATCCAAGAATGTTTTTGGATGCCAGACCTTTATCGATTTCTTTAAAGCTATTGTTGTCCATGAGCATATTAATACGTTCGTAGGCAGTCATTGGCAGATGGTAGTTACATTTTGGGCAAATGTTCAGTTGTGCCGAAATGACTTTACGGTCCAGCATAGTGCCGCAGCCTTTGCACTTAAACCAGTCTTTACTTGGTCTAGGTTCATCAGCTTTTTGTGGTTTGCTGGTACTAATACTTGCAAATTTAGGTTTACCGAAAATTGGCATAAAAATTATCCTCTAGCAGCTGTTAATACGTATATTTCACGGGCGCCATTCTCAAGTAGTACCTTTGAGCAGGCTGTCAGGGTAGCCCCCGTGGTTAGTACATCATCTACGAGCAATATAGTGCCTTCTGGTACTTTTTGCTTTTCGTTAATTTCAAAAATATGGCTTATATTTTCTTTTCTTTGGCTTCTGCTTTTTAGAGCTTGAACAGATTTTTGCATTTTTCTTTTAAGTAGTGGTAGATGAGGTTTGTCGAGAGCCTTTGATATACCTTCTGCCAATAGTTCAGCTTGATTAAAGCCTCGCTTCATTTTTTTGAACCAATGCATAGGAACAGGAGTAACACAAGAAAGTTCTCTGATGGTCGTCTGATGAATTTTTTCTACCATAGCTTGTACAAGGTAGCGACTTAGAATGATTTGAGAATTGTATTTAAATTTATGTATGATTTCTCGACTTTGGCCTTTAAGGAGGAGTGGAGCTTTGCCTTTTTGCCAAGGGCGAGGGTTTTCTATACATTGGTGACAGAGCTTTAAAAAGGTATCGATTGGTGAAGAACAAAGTTGGCAACTGTTTTCAGGTGTTCGCTCCAGCTCATTTAAGCAGCTCTTACAAATATATGACTCATCAAAAGATTTATTCTCTTTGCAGAGACTACAGACTTCAGGGAAGATGTAGCTTTTTAATGACATTAGGATTTTTGTTGAGGTTGCTTGCGATACTTAAGAAACCAAAAGGAGAAGCAAATTATAGTAATGATAAAAAAGGCTAAGTAGCCAGTGACTTTATCGTAACTGCCGATCATCCAGTTAAGTGGAGAGCTTGTATCGTCATCGGTGATTTTTTTGACAACACCAAGAACTATAACCCAGCCAGCATGAACACCCAGACAGCGCGCAATATTGCCATGGTGTAGGCTGAGAAATGAAAGGTAAACTCCGCAGGCGAAAAGTGTCAGCCAGGAGCCTAGGAATTTTGGATGTGAGTAGTTGTTGAATGAACCTTGTAGGTATGTGAAGCCACTATACCAGTGCATCTCATCAATAACCCCACTTGTTTTATTTCGGATAAAGTGGATGGAGGCAAACACAATTGATGTTATGATTACGGCCCAAAAAGGTTTAATGGTTTTTACCATTGAACGGAGAATAATTCCTCTGAAGAATGTCTCTTCGATAAGGCCAATGACAAAACCTCCCAGACTTGCTTTCACTAATGCTTTAATTATCATTCCAGCAGAAATGTCGTCTTCGAAAGGCCGTATGCCTAAAACTACAATTAAGATGGCTAATACGAATAAAGAACTAAGCCCGAATACCAAGCCTTGCTTAACTGCTTTTATAAAATCAGGACGACTGATATTGTAGCCTAATTCGTCTTTGGTGACTTTTTTACTCATAAGCTTGTAGCAAGGGTATAATCCCGTTGCGGCAACAAGCATAAAGACTCGGTTGGATATTTTACCAAATGTCTGTTTTCCTAAATAAGAGTCGGGAGAAAAAAGACTTTGGATAAGCTCATAGACCGGAACTGAAACCAAGGCACCAACTACAAAGGTATATAGAATCAAACCGAAGAATATGATTAGAACTCTCATGGCAAATTACTTCAGGCTATTTATCTCTGATTTTAGTTCTTTAAGTAGTTTTTCAAGTTTATCAATTTTCTTTAATTTTAAGTTTTGTTTGATAAACTCTTTCTTGGGAACAGCTGGAAAGCCAAAAATTGTTTGTCCATCAGGTATATCTTTTGTTACCCCGGCACGACCCATCATTGTGACTCCATTGCCAACTTCAAGGTGACCCGCAATCCCTGCTTGGGCTGCCATTATAACAAAGTTTCCAAGTTTAGTGCTTCCTGCTATACCGGATTGAGATACGACAAAGCAGTGTGAGCCAATTTCTACATTGTGTGCAACTTGCACCAGATTATCAATCTTTGTACCGATGCCAATACGTGTCTTACCAAAACGCGCTCGGTCAATCGTTACGCAAGAGCCAATCTCTACATCATCTTCGAGCACAACAATGCCTACTTGAGGGATTTTTTTGTGACCATCTTTACCCGGTATAAAACCAAAGCCATCGCTGCCAATAGCCGTACCGCTATGAATAATGCACCGGTGACCAATTTCGCATCTTTCGCGAATTGATACATTAGGGTGGAAGAGGCAATCGTTGCCTATAATAGCTTCTTCACCGATAACAGTACATGCGCCAACTACGGTGTTATCGCCAATTTTTGTACTCTTGCCAATGACTGCATTAGGGCCAATGTGAACGTTTTCTCCAAGTTCTACGCAGTCTGCAATAACTGCAGATGGGTGAACTCCTGCTTCAAACTGAATGGGTTCTGGAGCAAAAAAATCTATGATCGCAGAGAAAGCTGCTGAAGCATTTTTACACTTTATATAGCACTTTTTGTCTTCAATTTCATAATTTTCAGGAATGAAGACTATTCCAGCAGAAGATTCTTTAACCTGTGGAGCGTATTTGTCATTTCCAAGAAATGATAACTCGGTAGCTTTTGCATCTTCAAGTGAGGCAACAGCAGATATTAAAGAGTCTGTATGGCCAATGAGTTCACCATTGACCATTTCTGCAATTTGCGAGCAGGAGAGTTGCTTCATTACTTTTTCTCAGCAGCTTTTTTCTTTTCTGTAATGCGTGCAGCTTTTTCCTTTTCCCACTCTTCAACTTCTTTTTCGTGACCTTTATTCAAGATAGCTATGACTTCATCAGTAAGGTCATTGTTGCCTTTGCTGTAAACGATTGTTGGAATGAGGTTTGAAGTTTTGCCAGATGTATCTAGTACGATGTCGAAGTTCTTGTTCTTAGCAACCATCTCAATTACTTTCTTGATTTCTTCCAGGATAACCTGGCGAGACTGATTGTGCTGCTGAGAAAGCTGACCACGTGCATCTTTGTTAAAAGAGCGCATAGTTTTTTCAAGCATGCGAATCTCTGCACCTTTAGATTCAGCTTCTTCTTTCTTAGTTTTACGAGCAGCTTCACTTAGAAGAACACTTGCCGATTCAGTTATGAGCTTTTCATAAGCTGCTACTGTAGCTTTGTGCTTTTTTTCCATTTGAACTGCGCGGTCTTCCATGAGGCGCAGTTGCTTCTTGAGACGCTTTTCAGCATTGATTGTCTTGTAGTACTTTAGGAAGGTTTGATCCATATTGATTGTAGCAGTGTTTTGGGCAGTAGCAGATGCAGCGAATACAAAGATGCTAAGAATGATAAGAAGTTTTTTCATTTTATTCCTTTAAGGGATTTTGATATTACATCTCACTATAATACAGAGGAAGCTGATTATGTAAAATGCATGTTATTGACGCATGCTAAAAATAATCAGCTTTTTCTATGATAGAAGAGTGATATGAGGAGGGGATAGCCTTTATTCAGGGCTTTCTTTTAAGAATGTGATGATATCCTGGAACTCTTTACGGTTTGGCTCGTGGACATCGATTAAGGTTTGGTGAGCGTTAAGAACATTTTCAGAGTGTTTCTCTTGAGAAACTTCAGAGCATTCAACCTCTTGCCATTTTAAGGTGGTGGTTTCTGTGTTTGACGTAAATGAGAACATATTCTTCAGGCCAAGAGAGAAAAGGTTTTGTCGATTTTCTTCGCTGGCATTGTTTATTTCAATAGGAATGTTCTGCTTTTTAGCCGAGAGACTCACCATTGTAAGTATTCCCATGAAGGTACTGTCCATTCCTGCACAAGTCTGCATTTCAAGTACAATCTTTTCTACTTTTCTTTCAAGCATTAGGGTACAGAATTTTTTAAGATCTTCACTACAACCAAAAGTTGCTCTGCCATTTACTCTGATTCTGGCGATATTCTCTTGCACTGCAACGGCCAGTGTTTCCTGACTCATGGTAAAACCTTTATTTTTATTTTACATACTTCTTAATGAAGTCGAAAATGTTTAGTGTAACTGTAATTATAATACATGGTTAATTGCGCGAGTCTAAATTTTTTAGATTAAAAATAAGCGAATAATTTATGCGATTTACACCATCCCTTCTAAAATACTCTTAAAGCTTAATGATAGTAGATCGCGGCATTCTTTAGGGTCGACAGGGTTGATGAATACACAAGGGACTTCAGGTAAAAGCTTTAGAGAATCTGCAGAGTATTCCAGGCATTCAGGGATTGTTATTTCTGTATTGCAGATTGGGCAATTGCCGATCGAGCCGCTTAGATCAATGTCGACGGATAGCTTATGGTAGCAGAACTGGCAATCAATCATCATTTCAGATTCGTCGTTATTCAGCTTTGGAATAATGATGTAAAAGGATCCTTTATAGAAGTCTCTCAGTTGTTTAAGCAGCTTTCTATTTGTTCTTGAAGTATCTCTATCAAGTGCAGAGGCTATGTAGAAAATACAACTGACGTTTGAGTCTTGAGAGAAAACCCCTTTGAGGAAATGAGGGTCTACTTTTGGAGGTAGTTTTTGAAGTACCAGGCTTGCATAGTTGGCAAATTCCAAAATTGTGTGGGCTTCATTACTTCTAGATGATTTAACAGCGCTTTTATTTCCACGTGAGTTAGCGGCAATCTTATGAATGGTCGAAAAGAGTGAGTTATTTAGTTCTGCATTATCTCCAGCAATAATGATTTTAGGCGTATCGCTGGAGTCGTTGCTACCCGGTATAATAGTCAAAGTTTCGAGTTCTTTGACATCTGTGTAGTTCATAGTTTCAATGGCTGTAATAGCAGGCGGAATATTTTTATGCAGGATCGGTAATTGTGCATAGTATTTTTTCTGTCCTTCCAGATAATGAGCAAATGGTAACTCTGCTTTTTGTAAATGGCCCATTTCTGCCAGCTGATCTATGAGTGTTATCAAGTGGCGCTTGTTAATTTTTATTGAATTGATCAGTTCATCAAAAGTCGATCCACTGCAAGCCATACGGTGAACTTTCTTAGCTACTCTATTGCTGTTTTTGGGGAGAGGATTTGACCCTTGGACAAATGAAACTTCCATATCTGGGTATTTAGCGAGCCTCTCTTTAAACTGATCAACTTCTAGAACGCAATCCATAAGTGCGCTTGATACAGTTAAGTCTAGGTCGAAATCTCCTTCAACTGCATCCTCAATGAATTTAATGTGAGCAAAAGGCCACGATAGTATTTCGGTTAAGGCATCTTGAGCAGCACAGTAGTCAGTTTCGGCTTTAACTATGCGGCCCATTTTAAATGTGACTTCACCTTGATCCTTTCTGCATGAGGCCTTCAAATAGCCGGTTTTAGCCTCAGCTTCAAGGAAGTGGAATACTCCAGGGATTTCTCCTTGATCGATTCTTAGTTCAAGAGTGACTGGATTGTATTTCAGTCGTTTCCAGGCTTCAATAATTCTTTTAGCGCGGGCCAGGAAGACTTTTTTGTTAAGTGGTTTAGAGGAATAGTCATCGGCGCCCATTTCGAAAGCTTTGATACATTCGTCATTACCCGTATCGTTGCCGATACAGTAAACGGGAGTTTCAGAGTAGAATGTGTCACTTTTTCTCAGGTTTTCGAGAAGGTTGAAGAAGGATCCGTCTTCAAGTTCGTAATCACTTACAACAAGATAGATTTCACTTAGTTCGAGCAACTGCATAGTTCTTTCCACAGATTGCCTGGTAAGAACAGTATAGCCTTCTTTTTCCAGCATTTGGCGCATGCCATTTCTGAAGTCGTTGTCTGCTGCAATAACGAGTATTCTATCTATCGAGTCATTATTAGTCTTCAAAGCTTATCCCTATTTTCTATACTAATATAATTATATAGGACTCTAAAGTGGATTTAAATAAGAATCGTAGGGAAATGGAAGGGAAATTAAAGGAAAAGTTTGAGAGGAGGAAGTGTAGCCGGAGGAACCGGCTACATTTAAAGATTATTTAACTTCCCAGCTGCCTTTGCCTCTGAAGAGTTCATTCAGACAGCCAGCACCCTTTTTCTTGGTAACTGTTTTCGCTTGTTCGTTGGCTGCGTCGTCATATGTAGGTCTGTCTTCTTTGCGAAGAATACCCATAGGAGTTGGCAGATCTTTATCAAAGTGAGCTAATAGTTGAGCGAGGTTGATAGACTCAGGATTGTGAATCGCTATATTTTTCTTATCAACATCCGCAACATTTTTGATTGTTGGTTCAAAACCATCAAAGACGATACACTTTTCTTTTTCTTTGCCGAAAATCATTTTTTCGCCAGCTTGAAGCTCTAGAGTGCTGTCTGCTCTTACTGAACGATCAATAACGTCATCAAAAGCTCCGTCGTTAAAGATCACACAATTCTGGTAGATCTCAACAAAAGAAACTCCTTTGTGTTCTCTAGCAGCTTTGAATGTTTCAACCATGTGTTTTGGATTAATGTCGTACGTTCTTGCTACAAATGATGCGTTTGCTGCGAGAGCAATCTGCAATGGATTAACAGGGGCGTCAACGGAACCATACGGAGAAGATTTAGTTACTTTTTCAGTCTCAGAAGTTGGAGAGTACTGACCTTTAGTCAGACCATAAATTCTGTTGTTGAAAAGCAGAATTACACAATCAAGATTACGACGAAATGCATGCATGATGTGGTTACCACCAATACTGAACCCGTCACCGTCACCAGTTACGATCCATAGGTCAAGGTCCGGGTTGGCAACTTTTACACCAGTCGCTACGGTTGGCGCACGGCCGTGAAGTGAGTGAAAGCCAAATGTGTCCATGTAAGCAGGGAAACGGCTTGAACAGCCGATGCCTGATACGACAACCTGGTTTTCTTTTGGACGGCCAAGTTCAGCCATAGCTTTCTGAACTGCTGCTAATATAGCGTAGTCTCCACACCCCGGACACCATTTTACATCGCGGCTTGAGGTGAAATCACTTTTCTTATATTCTCTTTTTGGAGCTTCAGTCATTTTCTTACCTCACAGAAAACTTTTAAGTTGATCAATCATCTCGGCAACCTTGAAAGGCTTACCTTCGATTTTGTTGATGCCTTTAGCATCTATAGCGTACTTGTCGCGGATAACTTTGATCAATTGACCAAGGTTAAGTTCTGGAACAACAATCTCGTCAAATTGGCTGATGATATCGCCAAGGTCGAGTGGAAGTGGATTGATGTAACGCAAGTGTACGTATGAAATTTCGTCAGTCTCTTTCTGGATTTCGTTAACTGCAGTATGAAGGTTACCAAAAGTACCACCCCAACCAATAACTAGAACTTTACCTGAGTCTTTACCGTAAATCTTAGTTTTGGGATAAGACTTAGCAACTGCATCGACTTTATCCTGACGGAGTTGGCACATCTTGCTGTGATTAGCTGCATCATAGCAGATGTTACCCGCTTCATCTTTTTCAAGACCTGTAAGAAGGTGCTGAAGGTCTGGAGTACCCGGAATAGCCCACTCACGTGCTAGAGTTTCAGGATCTCTTGCATATGGTTTGTATGCTTCTTCGCCTTTTTCAGTTTTGAACTTAACATCGATCTCAGGAATATTAGCAGCATCTGGAATTTTCCAAAGGTCAGAACTGTTGGCGATGTAGCCATCAGAAAGTAAAAGAACCGGAGTCATGTAAGTTAGAGCAATCTTGGCAGCTTCATAAGCCGCTTCGAAACAGTCAACAGGAGAGCTTGCAGCAATCACTGGCATCGGGCCTTCACCATTTCTACCGTAAAGAGCCAGCAGGAGATCGGATTGTTCTGTTTTCGTGGGGAGACCAGTACTTGGACCACCTCGCTGCACATCAACAATTACCAGAGGAAGTTCGGTAATAAGAGCTAAGCCGAGAAATTCAGTTTTAAGGCATATACCAGGACCGGAAGAGGCCGTCACACCGAGAGCACCTGCATAGCTTGCACCAAGAGCAACACCAATACTGGCAATTTCGTCTTCAGCCTGAACAGTCTTTACACCGTAGTTTTTATGAGTTGCAAGTTCATGTAGTATGTCAGATGCAGGAGTGATTGGATAGGTTGCGTAGAGGAGATCTAGGTTTGCTTTTTGTGCCCCTGTAATAAGCCCGTAGGCGAGGGCGGTATTACCAGTGATCTGACGGTAAAGGCCGCTATCCATTTCAGTTTTATTGATATTGAACCGGCTGTTGAAGATCTCGCATGTCTCACCGTAGTAATAACCAGCATGAAGAGCTTTGATATTTGCTTCAATTAGAAGGTCTTTGCCCTTGAATTTGTTTTTGACCCATTCCTCGGAGTGTGAAAGAGGGCGGTCATATACCCAGTACATAAGACCAAGGGCGAAGAAGTTTTTACTACGCAGTTTATCTTTAGGCTTAAGGTCAACGTCTTTTAGAGCTTCTTTTACTAAAGAAGTCATAGCTACTTCGTAAACTTCATATTCTTCATGAAGTTGAACATTGTCTTCTAGAGGGTTACTTTCGTAGCCAGCTTTTCTAAGGTCAATTTTACCAAAAGAATCGCTGTTGACGATAAGCAGACCGCCTTTTTTAAGGTCTTCGATATTGATTTTATAAGCAGCTGCATTCATTGCAACTAAAGCGTCAGGTTGGTCTCCAGGAGTTTCCACGTTGTTACTGCTGAAGTGGACCTGGAAGCCGGAAACACCACTGGTGGTACCGGCTGGAGCACGAATTTCAGCAGGGAAGTCTGGGAAAGTTGAAATGTCATTTCCGGCAATCGCTGAAGTGTCTGTGAATTGATTACCAGTGAGCTGCATACCGTCACCGGAGTCACCACAGAAACGCACAACTGCATTTTCAATGTTGATTGTCTCTATTGGGGCATTCATATGTAAATAATTACCTGAATTAAATCGTTATAATTTATATTTATAAAACTTGTTCTTAATGAAAATTTATAGGAGGCCAGGGTAAAATCAAAGAGTTAAAGGCAGATTCAAGTGCTTTAAAGCGAGATATTTATTTTACTATTCTAAGTAATTCTTATGTTTTGAGCATAAAGGATAAGTATTTCTTATATGAAAAATAAGTGAGCCTCATAAGCTTAAATTAAAAAAGCGCCATCTAAGTGGCGCTTTTAAAATGAGTCTACAAGAAAGTATTAGTCGCGGCTGACAGCTGAAGCGCGGATATATTCGCGGTTCATACGAGCAATATTTTCTACAGTGATTTCCTTAGGACAGGCTGCTTCACATTCACCTTCGTTAGTACAGTGACCGAAACCCTCTTCGTCCATTTGGTTAACCATGTTGATCGCTCTTTCAGTTCTCTCAACCTGGCCCTGTGGAAGTAGAGCAAGATGAGAAACTTTGGCAGATGTGAAAAGACTTGCAGATGCATTCTTACAAGCAGCTACACATGCACCACAGCCGATGCAGGTGGCAGCATCCATAGCAAGGTCTGCATTTTCTTTACGAACAGGAATGATGTTTGCTTCAGGGGCAGAACCAGTCTTTGCTGATGTATAACCGCCAGACTGTATGATTCTGTCGAAAGCAGAACGGTCAACTCTAAGGTCGCGAACGACTGGGAATGCAGAAGCTCTCCAAGGTTCAATAGTGATCGTTTCACCGTCTTTGAAAGTTCGCATGTGAAGCTGACAAGTAGTTGTTGCTTTCTCTGGTCCATGAGGCTTACCGTTAATGAATAAACTACACATACCACAGATACCTTCACGGCAATCGTGATCGAAAATCACAGGCTCTTTAGCTTCACGTTCTAGCTTATCGTTAAGTATATCTAACATTTCAAGGAAAGACATATCTGTAGAAACATTGTCCATTTGGTGAGTCTCAAAAAAGCCTTTTTCGGTGGCAGATCTTTGACGCCAAATTTTTAGAGTTAGTTTTAGAGTACTCATTATTTGTAACTCCTCTTAGTAGGCTTGCAGTGTTCGAACTCCAGTTCTTCTTTATGAAGTGTTTGATCTTTACCTACACCCTGGAACTCCCAGGCTGCGACATAAGCAAAGTTTACGTCATCACGCATTGCTTCACCAGCAAAGTCTCCAGTATCGACACTTTCTTCACGGAAGTGACCACCACATGATTCCTTGCGGTTCAATGCATCCCTGGCCATAAGTTCACCGAGTTCAATGAAGTCGGCAACTCTACCAGCTTTTTCAAGAGTAACGTTGAGATCTTCTTTCGCTCCAACAACAGAAACATCTTTCCAGAACTCTTCACGCAGAGCCGCTAATTCAGAAATAAGCTTTTTAAGGCCTTCCTCGTTACGCGACATGCCGCAGTAGTTCCACATGAGCTTACCGAGTTTTCTGTGGAAGTCATCGACAGACTGCTTACCATTGATACTCATTAGCTTATCAATTGTGTCATTGACACCCTTAACCGCTTCATCGAAAGCAGGGTGATCAGTTGTTACCTTATCAAGCTTATTTGCCCCAAGATAGCCACTAACTGTGTATGGTGCCACGAAGTAACCGTCAGCCAGACCTTGCATGAGTGCAGATGCACCCAGTCTGTTAGCACCGTGATCAGAGAAGTTAGCTTCACCGAGAACGAAAAGACCTTTGATAGTACTTTGAAGATTATAGTCTACCCAAAGACCACCCATTGTGTAATGCACAGCCGGGTAAATTCTCATCGGCATCTCGTAAGGACTTTCGCCGGTAATTCTTTGGTACATGTCAAAAAGGTTACCGTAACGGGCTCTGATTGCGTCCTCGCCGTCACGTTTGATAGCGTCACTAAAATCAAGGTAAACCTGTTCTTTGCCATCAACACCAAGACCATCATCGTAAGCATATTTTGCGTTACGGGAAGCAACGTCACGAGGAACCAAATTACCGAAAGCAGGATACTTTTCTTCAAGATAGTAGAATCTTTCGCTTTCTGGAATATCTTTAGCCTTGCGTTTATCACCTTTCTTCTTTGGAACCCAAACACGACCGTCATTACGAAGTGATTCTGACATAAGAGTAAGTTTAGACTGATGGTCGCCGCTTACTGGTATACATGTCGGGTGAATTTGAGTATAACATGGGTTAGCGAAGAAAGCGCCTTTCTTGTGACAACGCCATGCTGCAGTCGCATTTGAGTTCATCGCATTTGTCGAAAGGTAGAAAACGTTACCATATCCACCAGTGCACAGCAGAACCGCATCAGCAGCATGTTTAGAGACTTTACCAGTTTGAAGGTCTCTGACGATAATGCCACGAGCAATACCGTCAACCTTAACCACATCAAGCATCTCAGCTCTAACGTGCATTTTTACTTTACCAGCTTTAATCTGTCTTGAAAGGGCACTGTATGCGCCAAGTAATAGCTGCTGACCAGTTTGACCTTTAGCGTAGAAAGTCCTGGAAACCTGAGCGCCACCGAAAGAACGGTTTGCCAGGTAACCACTGTATTCGCGAGCAAATGGAACACCCTGAGCAACACACTGGTCGATGATGTTAGCACTTACTTCAGCAAGACGGTAAACATTTCTTTCACGTGAGCGGTAGTCACCGCCTTTAACAGTGTCGTAGAAAAGACGGTAAACACTGTCACCATCGTTTGGATAATTCTTAGATGAGTTAATGCCACCCTGAGCAGCGATTGAGTGTGCACGACGCGGGCTGTCCTGGACACAGAAACAATCTACGTTAAAGCCCATTTCAGCAAGTGAAGCTGCTGCAGATGAACCAGCAAGACCAGAACCAACAACAATGATGTTGAATTTTCTTCTGTTTGCAGGGTTAACCAATTTTAAGTTATGGAATTTGTGTCTCGGCCAGGCAGATTGGATATCACCGTCTGGAGCATTTGATTGTAAAGCCATCAGTTAGCCTCCTACCGGGTTAATAAAGCCAAAATAAATTGGGAATACGCTGTATCCTAAAGCGAAAATAATTGCCAGGACATTAGAAATTCGTTTGATGCAACAAGTGTATTTTGGGTGGTTGAGCCCAAGGGTTTGGAATGCACTTTGGAAACCATGGGCTAAGTGGAAGCCCATAATAATCATGCATAAAACATAAAGGAGGCTGTAACCTTTATCAGCAAAGCTTTCAACAACAGTTCTATAAAGGTCGCGAACTTTTTCTTTATGACCATGAGCAGCTCTAAAAGCAGTGTTTGCCTCAACGATTTGTGCTTCAGAAAGACCTTTTTCTCTAAGCTCTATTTTCTGTTGATCACTCAAGTCGCCGATGTAGTACTCGTCGCCAAATTTAAATGTCGCTAGGTGAATCACCAAAAATATGAAGATGATTGATCCAGTTTGTAGCATAGAACGTGAGAAAAAAGTAGACTTTCCCATCGTGTTTCTTACTGCATAACCTTCTGGTCTTGCTGCTTTAGAAGCCATACTGACTTTAATTGCAGATACAATGTGAATAATGAAGACGGCAGCAAGACCGATCTCCATAGGTATTATTAGCGGGTTGGTAATAAGGGCATGGGCATAATTATTAAATGCCTCTTTGCCACCAATCGCGTCAAATAGCAGGAAATTACCTGCCAAGTGGGTAATTAAAAAACCAAAAAGCATGAGGCCAGTTACCGACATCAAAACCTTTTTGCCAATTGTTGTGTAAACAAAACTTCTTTTTTGACTCATTTTTCCATTTCCAAAGGATTTTAATCGTAGTCGAAATGACAACATTTATCATTGTCGCCCTAATATCGTTGAGGGTCACTCTTTGTCAATAGTTTTAAGCGTGATTTCGTGCTGTATGACATCAAATATAACGAGTTGTACAGATCAGTTAAATTTGTTGATTTTGAGATTAAATATCAATATATTTTGTATGGTGACATTCTTTAATCAAATATTCATTTGAAAGACCTGTGAAAGTCACTAAAATACAAGGACATTTTACCCCACGAATAGATAACTACAGGAATAGTTTAATGACGATTGAAAAGTCTGCACTACAAATCGCCCGCGCGGCGTATCAGGCAAAGTTGCCTTCAGTTTTCAGTAATGGCGCTAAGGTTGCTTTCGCAGAAGGCGCACCTACAACAGCAGCTGACGATGCTGAACAAATCAATGAGTTGTTCCCAAAGACATACGGCGCTCCAATCATTTCTTTTGAAGCTGGTGAAGCTGCGGAGTCTAAAGTGATAAATGCCGGCGTAATCCTTTCCGGTGGTCAGGCTCCAGGCGGTCACAACGTTATCGCTGGTTTATTTGACGGTCTGAAATCTCTAAATTCTGAAAATAAACTTTACGGTTTTCTTGGCGGTCCTGGTGGTCTTGTCGACAATGCTTACATGGAACTAACTACAGATATTATCGACGAATACCGTAATACAGGTGGTTTTGATATCATCGGTTCTGGCAGAACTAAGCTTGAAGAAACAGAACAGTTCGACACTGGTCTTGAAAATATGAGAGCTCTTGGTATCAATGCACTGATCATCATTGGTGGTGACGACTCAAATACAAATGCATGTGTACTTGCAGAATACTACAAGTCTATCGATGCTGGAATTCAGGTAATCGGTTGCCCTAAGACAATTGACGGCGACCTTAAAAATGAATACATCGAAACTTCATTTGGTTTCGATACTGCTTGTAAAGTTTACTCTGAGCTAATCGGTAACATTGCTCGTGATGCTATGTCAGCTAAGAAGTACTGGCACTTCATCAAAGTAATGGGCCGTTCTGCTTCACACATAGCACTTGAGTGTGGCCTTCAGACTCAGGCAAACATCACTCTTATCTCAGAAGAAGTAGAGGAGAAGAAACAGACTCTTGGTGAAATTGTTAGCGGTATTTCAGATGTTATCGCTGCTCGTGGTGCTAAGAAAGAGAATTTCGGTCTTATCGTAATTCCAGAAGGTCTTATCGAGTTCGTTCCAGAAATGAAAGCTCTAATTTCTGAGCTTAATGATCTTCTTGCTCACGATGCAGAAGGTCTTTCTAAGCAGTTCTCTTCAGCTGAGTCAACTTCTGCTCTTGAAGGTCTTGGTCTAACTCCTCCTTCTGCTGCAGTTTACTTCTCACTTCCTACTAACATCCGTGAACAGCTTGTTATGGATCGAGACCCACACGGTAATGTTCAGGTTTCTCGTATAGAAACTGAAAAGCTTCTTATCGGTATGGTTGAAGTAGAGCTTGCAGCTCGCAAAGCAGCTGGTTCTTACGTTGGTAGCTTCTCTTCACAGAATCACTTCTTCGGTTACGAAGGTCGTTGTGCAGCTCCTTCTAACTTCGATGCTGACTACTGCTACAGCCTTGGTTACACAGCTTCTGCTCTACTTGGTGCAGGTAAGACTGCTTACCTTTCTTCTGTTAGAAACTTAACTGAGACTGCTGATAAGTGGATCGCTGGCGGTATTCCTCTAACATCTATGATGAACGTTGAACGTCGTCACGGTAAAGATAAGCCGGTTATCCGTAAAGCTCTTGTTGAGCTTGATGGCGCACCATTCGGTAAGCTTGTCGCTAATCGTGAAAAGTGGGGTCTTGAGACTTCATTCATCTACCCTGGCCCGATTCAGTATTTCGGTCCTGCAGAAGTTTGTGATCAACCTTCTAAAACTATCGTTCTTGAACAGAACGCTTAATTGACTTCTTGTTCGGCACCGTACATGGTGCCGGGCTTTTTCCCTTCTTGTGTTATGCAGCAGCACTTTTAACTGCATGAGGAAATTTTCCTATGAAATTTGTACTTGCCTTTGATTCCTTTAAGGGAACAATCGATTCCCCACGTGTATGTTCCATCGTTGAAGAATGTATAAAATCTAAACTTCCTGAAGCTGAAATTGTAAAATTACCGCTGGCCGATGGTGGAGAAAATACCGCATCTATACTAGCTGAAGCTCTTGGCGGCGGCATGAAGATTGTTGGCAATGTTCCCGGACCTGTTGACGATATGAAAGTGATGGGTGGATATGGTAATATTCCTGATGAAAGAACTGCAATTGTAGAAACTGCAGTAGCCAGTGGAATAGCCTTGCTCGATCCAGAAGAACTAGAACCCATGAAATCTTCTACTTTTGGCACTGGAGTTTTACTTCGAGATGCATTAAAAAGCGGCTATAAGAAGATATATCTTACGTTAGGGGGCTCTGCGACAAACGACGGCGGTATGGGAGCAGCTGTTGCTTTGGGTTGGAAGTTTCTGGATAAAAAAGGCGAAAAATTAATTCCTTGTGCGGAATCCCTAATAAAAGTCTGTAAAGTTATTCCTCCCAAAAGTTTTGAACTTTGGCCACCAGTAAAGTGTTTGTGTGACGTTACAAATCCACTTTGTGGAGAAAATGGTGCAGCATATGTCTTTGGTCCTCAAAAGGGAGCTGGTGTAGAGCAGATAAAGCAAATAGATTCCGGCCTTAAAAATCTAGCCGAAGTTGTTAAGAAAGATCTTGGAAAAGATATTTTGGATATTCCGGGAGCTGGAGCAGCTGGTGGTTTTGGTGGTGGTGCCGTAGCTTTTCTAAACGCTGAACTGGTTCCAGGTATAGATACAATTATGGAATGGTTGGACTTTGATAAGCATCTGGAAAATGCAGATTGGCTTCTTACCGGAGAAGGCTGTTTGGATGACACTTCATTTCAAGGTAAGGTTTTGAGCGGTATAAGTAAAGCAGCAGCTAAAAATGACGTGAAGTTAGCTGCAATTGCCGGCAGAGTGAAAGCCTCTTGCTCAAGTTTGACTGAAGCTGGAGTCGAGATCGTCGAAGCCTCAGCTCCATCAATGATCCCGGATTCCATGGCGTTGGCTAATGCAGAAGAGTTTCTAAAGGAAGCTGCACTTAGGGTAACCGAAAGGATTATTCAGTAAAAAGGGCATGTATATTGCGGCTTGGTTGAGTAGGAGCTAACTACTACGACAAGAATTAGGATATGGGCGACTTTTTTACATCAGAACAAGAAGAGTATGTCGCAATACTCAACAATCAATTTGAATTTACTGAAGTGAATGATTCCTTTGCGGAAGGCTTCGGTATACCCGAGGATTTGCTTCTTGGAGAATCGCTTAATAAATTTCAACCTCACTTGGATTCACAACCTTTAAAGCTTCAGGCTGCATCAATAGAAAAGCAAAAAGGTTTTTTTGAGTTTGCTAATGCTTTTGGAGGGAAGTTTAGTTTTGAAGGCGAGTTAGTTCAGTTAAGCCCTAGAGGTTCGTTTATTTTGAGCGGCTTCGAAAATGTTGACGACTTTTTTAGTGCTTCAGAGTTAGAAGATCTTGCAGAAGAAATTGATAATCGCATGCTTAGGGAAGCAGCCAGACTGGCAAAAATAGGTGTTTGGTCTGTGGATCTGAAAATGATGATTCCACAGTGGTCTGAGCAAATCTATGAAATCCATGAATTAGACGCCTCCTATCAACCTACGATGGAAGAAGCTGGCAGCTTTTACCCTGTAGAAGCCGCGAAAAAAATACAGGGTGCAATTGACAGTGCTATGAAAACTGGCGAGAGTTGGGATTTGGAATTACCGCTGGTCACAGCAAAGAATAATAATATTTGGGTCAGGGCCATGGGCAGAGTCGAGTATGAAGATGGTAAAGCAACTCGATTGATAGGCTTGTTACAGGATATCTCAGAAAAGAAGCGTTCTGAAGCAGAGATTCAGCAATACATAGAAAAATTATCGGAAGCTAAAGTGGAAGCTGAGCAAGCGACTACAGCTAAGGGCGAGTTTTTGGCGAATATGAGTCATGAAATTCGAACCCCCATGAACGGTATCATCGGTATGTGCGAGCTTTTACAAGATACTGAGCTTGGTATGGAGCAGAGAGATTATCTTGGAACTGTTATTTCATCTGCGAATTCTCTCCTGACAATTATCAACGATATTTTAGACTTTTCAAAAATTGAAGCAGGTAAACTTGAGCTTGAACGTAGAGAAATGAATCTTCGTGAAACGATGGAGGATGTGAATAGTCTTCTATACATTAATGCAGAAAGTAAAGGTATTAAGCTATTAATGCGTTATACTCATGGAACGCCTGAGAACCTTTATGCAGATGCTGGTCGAATTCGTCAAATTATTATGAATCTGACGAGTAATGCGATAAAATTTACCCGTAAAGGTTATGTGTTGATTGAGGTTTCGGAAATAGCTCATGAAGAAAATGTTTCTTCTATAAAGATTTCAGTGAAGGATACCGGTATAGGCTTAAAGAAAGACGCTTTAGAGAAAATATTTGAGAAGTTTTCTCAGGCAGATACTTCTATTACAAGGAGATTCGGTGGAACCGGTTTAGGGTTGAGCATTAGTCAGAATCTTGTTGAATTGATGAAAGGTAAGATTGAAGTATTTAGTGAGTACCAAAAAGGTAGTGAATTTGTTATTACTCTTCCTTTGGAAAGGTGCAGTCAACCTCTAGAAAAGTATGTTCCATTGAAAGAAAAGGTAGGTTTATATTGTTCGGACCAAGAAGAGTCGTCAATTTATGTTGAAATGCTTAAGACTATGGACTCGAGTTACGTTTAGGTTGAGGATGAGCAGGATCTGCAAAAAATGGAATCTGCCGTCATTTTGTTCGTCGAAGACGCGGAGGCTGAGGTTCCACCTTACTTATCAAAGTACCCTATACTCTGCGTTGAGCAAACAAACTCTGCTTTAACTGAAAGTTTTAATGGGCGTATTCACAAACCGGCGCGACTTCGGTCCCTCTATAATAACCTCGAAAAAATTATTAGTGGAAGTGTACCTAAGAGGTCGCAGGAAAAGGAGAGTGCCAACCAGAATTTTGCTGTGGATGTACTGTTGGTGGAAGATAATAAAATTAATCAGAAATTAGCCAATAAGATGCTGACGAAGCTAGGGTGTAATGTAGTCCTGGCTGATGATGGTGTAGAGGCATTGAAGTTAATAGATTCGGTTAAGTTTGCTATGGGCTTTATGGATTGCCAAATGCCTAATATGGATGGTTTTCAGTGTACACAGGAAATACGCAGCTCTGGTTTATATAACACATTGCCAATAGTAGCCATGACAGCCAATGCGATGCGCGGCGATCGTGAAAAGTGTTTAAGTGCGGGGATGACCGATTATATATCCAAGCCTATTAGTAAAAAAGTAGTTGTTGAAATGTTAGAGCGTTATTGCTAGGTCTACTTAAAAATTCCAGGTAAAGCCAATATTTCAGGTTTCACTTTCATACTCTTGAATAGATTCATCAGTTCCATAGCCCAAATTCATATAAAGCTGGTCCGTTAGCATGATGCACTCCGACATTCTATGCGGCGACTTTCCCCTGATTTTGGCATAGTAATTGACAGAGCCTCTCTAAGTTGAATCCAATAGCTTTTATGAGGGTTTGTTGCCGAACTCTTTTGATTCCGCAGACAGTATATCT